>DAOUUI010000217.1 GCA_030668225.1 Deltaproteobacteria bacterium | reverse complement strand
TTCGAGTGCCCCCCCTCGCGGCCGAGGTCGTAATCTCGCCCCCCCTTCATGCGGGTGAACCGGACCCCCCACTCGATCAGTTCCCGGATGCGACCCGGGGCGTCGCGGACGACCAGATCCACAACGTCGGAATGGCAGAGACCGGCCCCCGCCTGGTGAGTATCCTCAATATGGGATTCGAACGAATCCTCGCCGCTCCATACGGTGGCGATGCCTCCCTGGGCGTAGGCCGTGCTGGACTCGGAGGCATTCCTTTTCGTGATAATGGTTACTGATCCCTTCCTCGCCGCGCGGAGAGCGAAACTGAGTCCCGCGATGCCGCTTCCGATGACGAGGAAATTGGAATGCCGTTCCATTCGTCCCCTCCCGCGGACCCCTGCCGATTGACAAGGAAAATCAAATTGTCCTAAAATGCGGAAATATGAAGTATTTACGCATATTTTTAATCATACCATTCCTCCTTTGTCCAACGGTTATTTCGGCGGATATCTACCGGCATGTGGACAAGGAAGGGGTCGTCCACTTCACCAACACTCCGGACGGCTTCGAGGGGGAACTTTACCTCCGGGAAACCCCGAAACGCCCCCCCCGGAGAAAGTCTTCGGGGATGGATAACCGCTGGATGATGGAATACGCCGAACGGTATTCCCGGGCGAACAACCTTTCCCCCGCGCTTATCAAGGCGATCATCAGGGCGGAATCCGACGGGGAGCGTTTCGCCGAGTCGCCCAAGGGGGCGCAGGGGGTGATGCAGCTCATGCCGTTCACCGCCAGGCGAATGAACGTATCCGATCCCTTCGACCCGATCGAGAACATCGAGGGGGGCGTCAAGTACATCAAGGAACTGCTCGGAACGTTCGGGGGGAACCTCGTGCACGCCGTGGCCGCCTACAACGCCGGCCCCAATGCGGTGAAAAAGTACGGCGGCATCCCCCCGTACAAGGAAACCCGCCTCTACGTCAAAAGGGTGATGAATTACTACCGGCAATACCAATCCGACGAATGAACCGAAACGGCCGGTTCAACCCGGCAAATCTCCTCACGCTTTTCCGAATTCTCACCGTGCCGGTCGTCGTGTTGCTGCTGTACATGCCGGACGGGCGCGACATCCCCTTCGGCCGTTCGGTGGCGGCGACGATCCTGTTCACCGTGTCGGCCTTCACGGATCTCTTCGACGGGTACGTCGCGAGGCGCTACCAGATGGTCACGTCGTTTGGGAAACTCCTCGACCCGCTGGCGGACAAGCTCCTAGTCTGCGCGGCGATGGTGATGCTGATTCCCTCGGGCAGGGTGCCGGCCTGGATGGTGGCCATCGTCGTCGCCCGCGAGATCGGCGTCACTGCGCTCCGGGGCGTCGCCTCCGCCGAGGGATTAGTCATCGCGGCCTCCTCCCTGGGCAAGGCGAAGACGGTCATCCTGTCCATCGGAGTCGGAGCGCTCATCCTCAACTATCCCGTGATGGGGGTCGACATTCACCTTCTGGGGATGCTGTTTCTGGTAGCTGGCCTGATCCTCGCGGCATGGTCGGGGATGGACTATTTCTTCCGGTTCCTGAAGGAGATCTTCAAGTAGCGATGTGCCCGGACCGATTCCTTGACAAGGCTTGGGCGATTTTCATAGAATCGAGTACCCGACGCGGGCGTAACTCAGTGGTAGAGTGCAACCTTGCCAAGGTTGAAGTCGCGAGTTCAAATCTCGTCGCCCGCTCCATCGAACCGTGCAACCCCGGAATCCTTTCAGGATCTCCGGGGTTTTTTCCTTTCCCACTCCTATCACCGGGGACATTCCTGGTTTGCGGGGACACTCCTCTCCCGTATTCCGGAGATGAATCAGGAATGTCCCCGGTGAGAGTGTCCCCGCACATGCGGGTTGCTTGAACCGGGACGATGTTTTCCCGTCCCCTTGAATGGT
>DAOUUI010000131.1 GCA_030668225.1 Deltaproteobacteria bacterium | reverse complement strand
TTCCCGTCGATATACAGAAAGTCGGGAGCAGGAGCGAGTTTTTCCACCGCCCGTCGCATCGCGAGGAGCGACGCCTGCAAAATATTGATCCGGTCGATCTCCTCGGGGGAGGATTGGGCAACCGCGAAGGCAAGGGCGTGCGAGGTGACAAGAAAGAAGGCCCTTTCCCTCGCTTTCGGGGAAAGGGCCTTGGAATCGCGTATTTCCGGTCGGTGAAACCCCGGGGGGAGCACTACGGCCGCAGCCACCACCGGCCCGGCAAGCGGGCCCCGTCCGGCCTCGTCGACGCCGGCCACCGTGCGGAATCCTTTCGCACGCGCCCGGGCCTCGAAACCACCCACCGGGGCGCTCTACTCCTTGGTCTCCGTAACCTCGGTCTGCGCCGGTTCTTCCGCCCCGGCGACAACCTCCTCCGGGATCTCCGCTGTCCCCTCGACCGGGACGGAGATCCCCTTCTTCCCGAGCCAATCCTTCTTCTCGCGGATCCGGGCCTTCTTGCCGGACACCTTGCGCAGGAAGAAGAGCTTCGCCCGGCGGACGTCCCCCCTCTTTTTCACGACGATATTCTCGATCAGCGGAGAGTGCAGCGGGAACGTACGCTCCACCCCCACGCCGTACGACTCCTTGCGGACCTTGAAGGTGCTGGAGGGGCCGTTGCGGTGGAACCCGATGACGATCCCCTCGAAGTACTGGACCCGCTCCTTCTCCCCTTCCCGAATCCGCAGGAAGACGCGCACGGTGTCCCCGGCCTTGAACGCAGGGAGATCGCTCCGAAGCTGCGATTTCGTAAGTTCCATGAGGAGATTGCTCATCACTAGAAACCCCTTTCCCGAATCGGTTCGCTTGCGGAAAGCAAGACCTAGTAATCTATTCCACGCCGCTGCCGGGTGTCAACTTTTTCTTCAGAAGTTCGGGGCGTCTTGCCAGGGTCCTGCGCTTTCCCTCTTCCCGGCGCCACCTCTCGATCTCGACGTGGTTGCCCGACAGGAGCACGTCGGGAACGGGATATCCGCGGAAATCCCGGGGCCGGGTATACTGCCCCCCCTCGAGGATCCCCTCCCCGAAGGAATCCCGGTGCGGCGCCATGGGGTCCCCGATCACGCCGGGGATAAACCGTGCCACCGCGTCGACCAGTACGAGGGCGGGCAACTCCCCTCCGGTCAGCACGTAATCGCCGACGGAGACCTCGACGTCGGCCAGGTGGTCCGCCACGCGCTGGTCCACCCCCTCGTACCGGCCGCAGATGAGGATGAGGTGCCCTTCCGCCGCCAGGGAGCGCGCCAGGCGGTGTGTCAGGAGTTCCCCCTGGGGGGACAGGAGGACCGCTTTCCCCGAGCCGAACCGTTCCCGGATCGCCTCCACTCCCGCGAAGATCGGCTCCGGCTTCATCACCATCCCGCCGCCCCCGCCGTAGGCCTGATCGTCGGTCACCCGGTGCTTCCCCCCGGCGTAGTCCCGCAGGTCGTGCACTTCTACCTGCAACAGCCCCGCCTCCCTCGCCCGGGAGAGGATGCTGTGGTCAAGCGGCCCGGAAAAGATCCCGGGGAAGAGCGTGAGAACGTCGACCCGCACCTTACCACCCCTCCGGAGGTGCCACCACGATGCGCCGGCCCGGGACGTCGACCTCGCGGATGAACGCGGAAACCATCGGAAGGAGGGACTCCCCGTCTTCGCGCCGGATGACGAGCCAGTCGTGTGCCGCCCCCCCCTCCATGGCGGCGATTTCCCCGACGCGCTTCCCCGCCGTGTCCACCGCTTCGCAGCCGATCAGGTCCACCCAGTAATACTCGCCCTCCGCCGGGGGAGGGAGTTCCTCCCGAAAGACCGAGACGAAGGCGCCCGACCACTCCTTGGCCGATTCCTGGGAATCGATCCCGCCCAACGAAAAAACGGCGAAGCCGCCCTGCGGCTTGGCCGCCCTCACCTCGAAATCGCAAACCCGCTTCGCCCCGTCGGGACCAACCGCTGAGAGGCGCACGGTCCTTACGTGCAACAACGCGGATGGGTCCCCCGAATAGGTCTTGACCCGGATCTTCCCTTCCACACCGTGGGACCTCGCCACGCGCCCGACCTCTACCAGGCTGTCCGTCATCGCGCGCCGTTTATTGCCGCCTGCCATGCCGCGCGTCCCGGGGGATGCGTCCCTTTACGCTACCGCCTTCTTCTCCTTTTTCTCCTCGTGGAACTTCTTCCAGATTCCCGCCCTCCGGAGCAGGCTCCGGACCGTCTCCGTCGGCTGTGCCCCCTGGTGCAGCCACTTGAGGATCAGCTGCTCGTCTCCCAGAAACCTGGGCGGGTTCTCCTTCGGATCGTAGGTCCCCACTTTCACGATATATCGCCCGTCCCGGGGCGCCTGGGAATCGGCCACCACGACGCGGTACGAAGGCAGCTTCTTCCTGCCCGTTCGCGTCAGACGAATCTTTACCGCCATCTCCTCACCTCCCGATTCTTTTTCCGGTTTACCTTACCACGCTCCACCCTAAAAAAACGGCAGGCCTTTCCCGCCTCTCTTTCCTGCGCCCTTCGAGAACCGTTTTAACATCCCTTCCGCCTGTTGAAAGTTCTTGAGCAGGCGGTTCACGTCCTGAACGGTCGTCCCGCTTCCCTGGGCGATCCGCTTCCTGCGGCTTCCGTTGATGATCTTCGCGTTGCCGCGCTCCGCGAGGGTCATCGAGTCGATGATCGCCACGACCCGGGCAAGTTCCTTTTCGTCCGGGGCGGAAGCCTTAAGCTCCTTCATCTTCCCCCCCATCCCCGGAATCATCCCGAGGAGGTCTTCGATCGAGCCCATCTTCCGGATACTTTGCAGCTGGTCCCGGAAATCCTCGAGGGTGAATTCGCTCCGGCGGATCTTGCGCGTGAGTTCCTTCGCCTTCTTCTCGTCGATCGTCTCCTGTGCCTTCTCCGCGAGGGTCAGGATGTCCCCCATCCCGAGAATCCGGGAGGCCATCCGGTCGGGGAAGAAGGCCTCGAGGGCGTCCAGCTTCTCCCCCACCCCGACGAACTTGATGGGGGCCCCGGTCACCGCCCGGATGGAAAGCGCCGCGCCACCACGGGCGTCGCCGTCCATTTTGGTGAGGAGTACACCGGTCAACCCCACCTTTTCGTGAAACGCCTTGGCGACGTTCACCGCGTCCTGTCCGGTCATCGCGTCGGCCACGAGCAGGATGTCGCCGGGATCGACCGCCTCCTTGATCCGGCGCAGCTCCTCCATCAGTTCCTCGTCGACGTGGAGCCTCCCTGCGGTGTCCAAAAGGACGGTGTCGCACCCGGTCAGGTCCGCCTGCCGGACCGCCTCCCGGCAGATGTCGACGGGGTCGGCGTTCGGGTCGCTGTCGAAGACGGGGATGCCGATCTGGGACCCCAGGACCTTCAGTTGCTCGATCGCCGCCGGCCGGTAGACGTCGGCGGGGACCAGGAACGGGCGCCGTTTCTTCTTCTGGAGATGGAGGGCAAGCTTCCCGCAGGAGGTGGTCTTTCCGGACCCCTGGAGCCCCACGAGCATCACGGGGACCGGCGGCCGCCTTGCAAGGTCCAAGTCCTGCGCCTCCCCGCCCATCATGCTTGTCATCCCGTCGTGGACGATCTTGATGAAGTGCTGGTCGGGAGAGAGAGAAGCCATGACCTCGGCCCCCAGCGCCTTGCTCCTGACGGCGGCGGTGAACTCCTTTACGACCTTGTAGTTGACGTCGGCCTCCAGAAGCGCAAGCCGGACCTCCCGCAGCGCCTCCTCGATGTTCCCCTCGGAGATACGCCCGTGGCCGCGCAAATTTTTCAGTACGCCCTGGAACTTTTCCGACAGGTTCTCGAACATGGGGCCCCTTCTTCCTCCCGGCGTAAAAGATATATATTTACAAGATAACCGCTGTTTCCGTCAAATCAAAAACGTAAGATGAACCGGAAGCATCTAACCTGGAGGAAGGGAGGGATTAAGCGATGCCGGACCAAATCAGGAAGGCCATGGTGCTGTTCGTTCCTCTGGTCCTTCTCCTGGTGTTTGCGCCCCTGGCCGACTCGAGGAATGGGGGCCGGGCGGGCGACAGGAGATGGGGGAGGGACGCCGTCGACCTGGTCGTGCGGAAGGTCACGGTCACCCCGGTCCGCGCGCACGTGGGGGACGCCATCCAGGTCGAGATGGAATGGGATCTTGATGGACACATTACCGACACCGAGACGAACGTGGCCACGGTGCGGGCCAACGGCAAGGGGGTCGCCAACAAAAAGTACCCCTCCGGTTTCGGCGTGCGCCCGGGAGAGGTCAAACGGGAGACCTTTTTATGGAACACGAAGGGAATGGCGCCGGGAAAATACCGCATCCGAGGAGAAGTGCTCCTGAAATACGATCCAACCCCCTATGACAATTACCTGGAAGTGAAGGAGCCGGTTCTCCTGATCGCCGAGGGGGAGTCGTTTCCGGCCGGGCAGGAAGGCGGGGGGGAAGCCGTTGCGGAGAACCCGTACTAGTGTACCGTCTCGTAAATAGCTTGACGCACCGAGAGTGTCGATGCGCCGCGCCAGCAAGGCGCGCGACTGAGGCATACCGTTGAGTATGGTGAAGAAGCGCAACGAAGCTGGAGCGGATGCAGCGGCGCTCGAATGCCAAGGTATTTGCGAG
>DAOUUI010000078.1 GCA_030668225.1 Deltaproteobacteria bacterium | reverse complement strand
GCCCCCGTGACTATATGAGAAGCAGAAATGTAAGAACAGACGGCAATGTGACGGATTTGAACGGAGCCCAACTTTGATAATTCCGTCAAACCCTTTATACTTATTAAGGGAAACGCATTGCGGCCACTTGGCACGTTTCCTGGTTCCTAAAAGACTTACGACGTGTTGCCGATAAGGAAATAAAGGAAGGAGGTGCCGGGGATTTGACGGTGAGATCCGGTTGCCATATGGTCCTGTTCGCCGCGATCCTTGTTCTGCCGGCCGCCCTTGCGCAGGCTGATGACGGACCGACCCTCATCCCGATATTTTCCGGCAACGACGGCAGCAAGGTCTGTATCGAGGTTTCCCATTCCGGGGAAAGAGCGAAAGCGGTCCCGGTCCTCGAGATCCCCGGGAAAACCGTCCGTCGGCTGTCAACGGCCGACGAGATTGGATCCGGGCTGCTCGCACCTCCCGCAGAAGTCGAAGGAAAAGAAAGCAAAGGACAGGTCGACGTCGGCAATTTCCTTAAGCGACACCAGTCCCTGCTCGTTCGGGAAGGCCCGGAGGGAGTCTCCCTCGGCAACGGTTTCGATCTTATGGGGGACATCCAGGACGCCCTGGAAAAGAGAAGAAAAAACCGGGAGAAGCCGGGCGGCTTCGTCAGCACCCAGACGAGCGCCACCGGTGACAAAGAGCCCGTTTCAGGATTGGCCGAGCCCGCAGAACACCTTGGCACGACCCACCCGGGGGATTTCCGTTCCCGGCAGCGCTGACTACGTACGTTCCCGTCCCGGGATTTCCTGATCCTTTCGCCGCCTGCCTGCTCGTCAGAGGTTCACTTTCCGCATCGCATCTTCCGTATACCGCATCCCCGCTGCGGCCCCCGGTGGAAAGGCCGCGTCTATCTCCGCCAGATCCTCCGGGGTGAACGTAACGTTCAGGGCCTCCAGATTCTCTTCCAGGCGATCCCGCCGCTTGGTCCCCGGAATCGGTACGATATCCTCTCCCCGGGAGAGAACCCACCCGAGGGCGAACTGCGCCGGGGTGCACCCTTTGCGCGCCGCCATCTCCTCGAGCCGCTTCAGGAGGGGAATATTCTTCGGGAGGTTGTCCTCCTGGAAGCGCGGGGAGTTATGCCGGTAATCCCCTTCGGTCAGGTCCGCCTTGCCCCGGATGCGGCCCGTGAAAAACCCTCTCCCCAGGGGGCTGTATGCCACGAACCCGATGCCGAGTTCCCTGCAGGTGGGGAGCACTTCGGCCTCATGGTCGCGTGTCCAGAAGGAATATTCGTTCTGCAGGGCGGCAATGGGGTGGACGGCCTGCGCACGGCGGATCGTCTTCGGAGCCGCCTCGGACAGACCGAGGAAGCGGACCTTCCCCTCCCCCACGAGGTCTGCCATCGCACCGACCGTCTCCTCGATGGGGACCTCCGGGTCCACCCGGTGCTGGTAGTAGAGATCGATGACCGTAACCCCCAGGCGCGCAAGGCTTGCTTCGCAGGCGGACCGAACGTAATCGGGCTTCCCGTTTACCCCCTGCCAGGAGCCGTCGCTCCCCCGGAGGATGCCGAACTTGGTCGCGAGAATGACCTCGTCACGCCGGTCCCTGATCGCCTTCCCGACAAGGTCTTCGTTGCGGCCGAGTCCGTACATGTCGCTGGTGTCGAGGAAATTCACGCCCAGGTCGAGCGCCCGGTGAACGGTGGCGATGGACTCCCGCTCGTCCCCTTGCCCGTAAAACTCCGACATCCCCATGCAGCCCAGCCCGAGGGCGGACACCGCGAGCCCGCTTTTTCCCAATGCGCGCCTATTCAATTCATCTCCTCCCGTTTTCCGCCGGGGAACTTGCGACACGGCTGTTGATGCTCCAGGGGGAAGACCTTCGCCCGGACGAAGGCGGCGCCGGATCGACCTCCCATCAGCGGTAGCACTTCCGCCGGAAGATATCGGTCTTGATGGAGGAGACCCGGTCCAGGAACAGGTACCCGTCCAGGTGATCCACCTCGTGCTGAATGGCGATCGATTCGAATCCGACGGCCTCGAGGATGATCTGCTTTCCCTCCCGATCGAGCGCGTCCACCAGGATCCATTGGGCCCGCTGAACGTTCGCGGTATAGCCCGGCACGCTCATGCATCCCTCCCGAACGAGTTGCTTTCCTCCCCTGGCGAGGATCTCGGGGTTGACCAGAACGAGCAGGCCGTGGTTCTCCTCCTGGCCTCCCCGCCGGTGGCCCGAGACGTCGACCACGATGATGCGGGAGAGCATCCCTACCTGCGGGGCGGCGATGCCGATGCATCCCGGGGAGGCGCGCATCGTCTCCAGGAGATCGTCGATGAACGCGGACACCTCGGTGGTCACCCCCGTCACGGGGGAGGATTTTTCCTTCAGCCCGGGATCCGGGAATTGCAGGATAGGGAGGATCGCCATGCCGGGCGTCCGTCAGAGCTCCAGGGTCTCGATCGGGCGCACCGAAATGGACACGTTGAGTTCCTTCTTGATCTGCTCGAACACCCCGTCCAGCTCCTTCCTGTCCACGCTTTCCGGGATGTCCACCTCCAGGACCATGACGTAGACGGGCCGCTCCTTGGACCCCACGACCTGCGTGTTGAGGTCGGTGATGTTCACCTTCCGCTGGGCGAGCTCCCGGGCCACGGAGTACACGATCCCCGGCCGGTCGGCCCCGTACACGGAGATGATATGGGGGCGTCCGGAGAACGACTTCTCGTGGACGATCTCCTCCGCCTTCAGCGAGTGGATCGTGACCTGCAGTCCCATCCCCTGGCGCACCTCGTCGAAGGAGGGGCTGACCTCCGCGACTTCCTTGAGCCTCTCGTGAAAGACGACCAGTATCATCGCGAACTGCCCGGACAGGATCGTGCAGGTCGAATCCTCGATGTTGAATCCGAACTCGTAGAGGACCCTGCTGACCTCCGCGACGATCCCCGGCCGGTCCTTCCCCATCACGCTCACCGAGAAATGTCCCATTCGAAGAACCCCCCTTCCCCCGGAGGGGCGGTAAAT
Organism: Deltaproteobacteria bacterium; assembly: GCA_030668225.1. Taxonomy (GTDB): domain Bacteria; phylum Desulfobacterota; class Deferrimicrobia; order Deferrimicrobiales; family Deferrimicrobiaceae; genus CSP1-8. The sequence goes on along the minus strand of DAOUUI010000078.1, from coordinate 6,479 downwards.
AGGCGATTATGATACCACGCCTGCCGATGGGGTTTAGGCTGTTCTCCGTGCTGATATCAACCTGACACCGCGGTGAAAAAGGGAGGATCCTGCCGGGCTATCTTCTGGCCTCCTTCGGGGGGCCGGCGGTTGGATCGCCGGCTACCATCGGCAGACTGGCATCCTTCGACCAGCCGATCCAGGAACTGTCGTAGTTGTGCAGCTTCTCGAGTTGCCAGCCGGAAAGATAGAGGGCGAAGATGACCTGGGTGGTACGCACCCCGGACTGGCAGTAGAAGTATTGTTCCTTCTCCGGATCGAAACCCAGTTTGCGCAGCAGGGGCTGTATTTCGGCCACCGTCAACCACTCTGAGCGGTTCTCCTTTTTCTTGAAGAGGGTCCATTCAGCGTGCCGGCCTCCGGGGATGCGCCCAGCACGATAGGCCCCCTTCTTCTGCGTATCGCCGGTAAACTCCTCGATGGTGCGGTTGTCCCACAACTGGGCCGCGGGATCATCGCGGAGTGCCACGATGTCGGCGGTATCCACACGCAGGTGCGGGAGAGCGACGGCGGCAACGAAGTTTCCGGGCTGTGCCGGAGCGGCGGGGGCCAGGATCTCGACAGGGTAGCCCGCCGTCTCCCAGGACTTGAACCCGCCGTCAAGCACCCGCACGTTGGACTTGCCATAGTAGGTGAAGGCCCACCAGAGCCGGGTGGCATCGACCTTGACGTCGTAGACGACCACCTTGGAGTCCCGGTTGATGCCGAATCGCCTAGCCAGCTCCGTGAACCCGGCTGCGTCGATGATGTTTCCCTTCACACCGTTTTGGGTGTCGGGGGGCGCCGCGTAGTCGGGGCGGTCCACCTGGTAAGCGCCCGGGATGTGCCCCGCGAGGTATCCCACACTGCGTTCCGCCGCCAGGATCACCAGGCTCGGGTCACCGGCATCCAGCAGGTGCTTCAGTTCCTGAACGGTGATCAGTGCATTGCCGCGGGGAAACCCCTTGTAGCCGGACTGCCCGGCATAAGCGCCGGCAGCCAGAAGGAACAGAAAGGACAGGAGGGTAAGGAAGGAAAAGATTGTGATCTTCTTCATTTCGGGCTCCTTTTGAGCTTTTATCTGGGTTACGACCTAATATACTATAATGCCCATAGGATATGTCAAGAACTAATTATTGATAATGTCTATAGAGTATGTCAAGGATTATTTTCGGGCGCATTGGGGGTGTCCCTGTTTCCCCGGAAATACCGATTGCTGATAATAACTGGTAGGAGTACGACGGTTAGCTGGATGCCGCTAAATGGAATCTATCTTGCTCAATAACGCCTCGACGGTTGGACGATCTCCCGGGCCGACGCCGATTTGATGCAGATGAACGGTTCCGCCCGGACCGATCAGCACATCTCCGCCACGCTGATAGATGTCCCCTTCCGACTTTATTAACTTCTTCCCCTTAACAATCTCCTTCAGTAACGCCCACCACGTTTTCGGACCCCATACATCCCAAAAAGAGGCGGAAAGCATGCCATAGTTCCTGTACGTTTCGCGGGTATCATCGATAAGAAGAGGCCAGGTCAACGAAGTATCCTCAACATAACTGCGCGCAAGAAAGCCGGTTTCAAATGTGACCACAACGATCTTTACGTCCCGCTTGCTGAATTCCTCTTCATGATCACGCAACTGCGTGATGTGCGCCCGGCAAGGGAGTCAGCCAAGGTGGCGATGAAACACCATCAATAGCCAACTCCCCCGGTAGTCTTCGAGAAGATGACTTTTGCCGTTGCTGTCTTGAAGCTTGAACGGTATCGCAGGTTTTCCCGTCAAATTACTCATGGATGACTGCTGCGCGCATAAGACGCTCCCGGATTGTCATAAAATACGACTTCCTCCGCAACCTGTTCTGATGCGAATTTTGCTGTTTGTTTCGATCCGGCCGAACCTCCGCGATTTTACAACATTGCACAAGACAAGGCAATAATACCGGTGTCAGCCGTTTTATGCCGGTTCCGCTTGCGTTGCAACGCCAGCTTTAATAGGGGAGATGCGACAAGGGTGGTCACGACGATCATGATGACCACTGCCGATCAGGCTTCGCTTCCGACAATCCCGCAAACGTCAGCGGGCAAGCGCACCGAAGAGGGAATCCGACTTGAGGATCCGGATCTGGTTCCCCCTGACGCGGATCTTCCCCTCCTCCTGCAGCTTTTTCAGCGTGCGGGAGAAGGTCTCCGGAACCGTCCCCAGCCGGGAGGCCAGGACATTCTTGCTTACCGGAATCTCGTACACCACCCCGTCCCGGAACGGCAGCCCCCGGCTCTTCATCTCCTCGGACATGAAAAACACCAGGCGGGCCTCCACGTCCCGGAGAGCGAGGTTCTCCACGAGGTCCGTCATCCTTTTTAGCCACTTGGACAGGGATCCGAGCATGCGCAGCGCCATCTTCGGATCCTTCTCGAGGAGATCGACGAACGGCCTTTTCGGAAAGAAGAGGAGCTCGCTATCGCTTAGCGCTTCTGCGCTCGCGGGGAAGTTCCCCCCCTCGAAGATGGTCGCCTCCGCGAAGGACTGGCCCGCCTCGAGGATGTGGAGGATCTGCTCCTTCCCGTCCTCGGAAGTCTTGCAGATCTTGACGCTCCCCGAGACGACGACGAAGAAGCCGTCGGCACGGTCTCCCTCCCGGAACACCACCTCCCGCCTTGCATAGCGGCGCAGGGCGGATATTCCGCCGATGCGGGAGAGGTCCTGGGGGGAAAGGTTGGAAAACAGCGGCGTCTTCCGCACCGCCTCGGGGATCGTGGCAACCATGATGTCATTCTCCCGTAATTTCGCAGCCGGTCAAGGACGAAGACCCTGTTTCCGGCGGGAGGGAAAGCCGATGGCCAAAGTGGGGTTTACGGGCGCTGACCGACAAGTGAGGAGACCATGAAGAGAAAGATCGAAAAGGGGCTCGAGACCGGGAGCCTGACGGAACCCGGAGTGTATCCTACGGAAATCGCGGGACCGTCAACGAAGGTGGAAATCCCGGAAGGAGGGTAAGGGATCGCATACGGACACGTCCCTGCGCCGATTTTCTTCGGAAGTCACGAGAGCCGGCTCCGCCAGGTCCGCCTGGACCTGCACGGAGCCGGTTTTCATTTCATCGCATAAACGAAAAGCGGGGAGTGTCCTGTCAAGGCTGGGAGGCGGAGAGAGGGTCGCGGTATTTCTCGAGGGTTCCCAGCAAGGCGGGATCCGGCGTCCACCCGCACGACATCGCCCTGTCACAATACACGATCGCCTCGTGGAATTCGCCGCGGACGTAATACGCTTTCGTCAGGCCAGCCAGGGCCTTCGCATTGTCCGGGTCGATCTCTAACACCCTGCGGTATTCCCGTATGCCGTCCTCCAGCATCCCGTTGGCGCACAGGGTGGCCGCCAGGTTCCTCCGGGTGACGGGATTGCGGGGACGCAACGCCACCGCTTTGCGCGCCTCCGCGAGGGCTTCCGGAAGCATGCCCTGTTTCGCAAGAGCCACCCCGATGTTGTCCCTCGCCACGGCGAGGTCTGGATCCAAAGCGAGGGCCCGCCGGTACTGTTCGATGGCCTCGTCGAGCATTCCCTTCTTGTGGAAGGAAACCCCGGCATTGAAATAGATGTCGGGGAGCCCCGGGTAGAAAACCGCCGCCTCCCGGTAGAGGCGAAGCGCTCGATTTTCCCTCCCCTTCCGGGAGAACGCGGCCCCCAGGCTCTTCAGGTAGACGCCGAGCATCTCTTTCCTGCCCAGGGACCTAAGGTAGGGCCTTTCTTCCGTGAGCCCGAAATCGCGGGAATACCGCCCGTCATCCCACTCGGCTCCTTTCTCCCCCGTCTCGATGTTGATCCGCACCGCTGCGTCCTCGAACCGGACGAAGCAGTGGGAGGGAACGTACACCCCCCATAACGGGAGGGAAAACCGCTCGGCCAAAAAGAGGTACAGCGCCGAAAGTCCGAGGCAGTTTCCGTGTTTTCGCGCGAGCACGCGGTCCAGGAGATAATTGTCCGGATTCCCCGCGACGCAGTCGTAAGTGAACCCCTCCTCGACAAACAGGAACCTGTTCAGGGCCGAGATGACCTTTCGCGGGTCGCTCCTGTCCCGAAGGGCAGGTTGCACCCGTTCTGCGAGGAGGTTGAATTCCTTCTCCACGGCGGCGGGATCCACGGGAACGCCGGTCAGATCTCCCCCCACCAGGGACGAAACCATGACTAGGGTCTTCCCGATAGGGATCTCCCCATCGGGAAGGCGAGCGAGGGCGGCCAGCGTATCGACTCCGGCCCATTCCAGAGGGATCGGTTCCAACCCGGATTCGGCGTAGCCGGTCACCGTAATGCCGGGAATGCCCAGGAACAGCACCAGGATAAAAAGGACCAGGAAGGTTTTAAATATGCCGCGCAACACTCGTCCGCACCGCCGGTAGTTGCCTACGAGAAGGCAAAAAACTACAGCAGGATAACAGGATTCCGGGGAAAAAACAAACTAACAGGAATAAATACTGCGGAAACCCGCGACAGGGAAATAAAGAAGAGTCCGGGCCGGGGAGGTATATCCATCCTCACCCGGCCGGCCTCTCCTCCACTCGACTTGCGTTGCGACCCTGATCGAAGCGGCCTGAACCCGATTCCCCCGATCAACTATTCCCCGCTTTCCTCCCACCGGGACGGGTCTACACCGGTATCCAGCAAGCGGCTGCTTTCGTCGGAACCCGGCAGGGTACCGGTTTCCACCGGCCCCCAGAACTCTGCGGACGCTCCGCCCTCCCCGTATTCATTCATCCCGAATTCCGGCTCAGCGATCTCCATCTCCTGGCTCACCTGTGTCTCGCTCCCACTCGATTTGTCCATCCAATCACCGGCTTGGGAGATAACCGCCGATGTTAAAAGAAATACCCCAACAACCGCAAATGGCAAAACCTCTTTCTTTTCCATTACTTATTCCTCCCTGTACTCGTTTGGTTGTTATGAGAACGCCTCCTATTACCGTTTGATGGGGAAAGGCTTGACGAGTTTCATCCCGGATATTGATTAGCGAAATCCCCCCACCAACACCGTCATGATCCAAGCCTGCTTTCCCATCTTTCCTTTCTCTCTCCATAAACTCGGTTGCCACCAGCCAACGGGGTACTGCCTTAGAGGGGAGCATAGAGCATGCCATGTTACGGAATTCAAAAATCTCTTTATTATCAGGTTCTTGCCAAACCATATACGGACAGGACGGGCTATCCGGCGAGAATTTTCTCCGGAGGATGAGACTATTCTTTACCGATTTTCTCCCGCAAACGGCGTTCCGTAATGTTATGATTTATGAACTTTCCCACCCCCCGTCCAAAGGAGAGGACCATTGATTACCCGCCAGATCCTTCCCCTGGTTTCACTCGCGCTCTGTCTTTTCCTCCCCTTCCCCGTGGCGTGTTACGGGTCCGGGGAGCACAAGGAGGCTCCCCATCACATGGAAAACATGGATGCGATGAAGGCCCAGCACGAGAGGATGGCCAACTTCAAGGAGGCGGCGGACATGATTTCCAACGCGATCATTCACAGTGCCCCCCAACTGGCTCATGACGGGGCGGAGAAACTCGATCGGGCGCTGATAGGTCACGAGGGGGACATGCCGCACAAGAACCGTGCCCACGTAAAGGAATTTCACCGGCTATTTGTCGAGTTGGGAAAGCGGACGGAGAACCTGAAGTCGGCCATCAAGGCGGACGATCTCCCGAAATCCGCCGTCGCCTACGGGCGGATCCTGGAGGTTTGCGCCACCTGCCACAAGAAGTTCCGGGACTGAAAAATCCCTCGACGGGAAAATGAAGTGTCGGAAAAACCCTCCCGGCACCGGTCCCGAGAATAAGGAGGCCCTCATGAAAAAGATCCTCTCGACGGCGGCAGCGGCGGCGGTCCTCGTACTCGTCTTTGCGACCTTCCTGCTTGCGGATGCCCGGGCAACGATCGACCTCGCTCCGGGAGACGAGGTTTACGCCTGCAAATGCGGGCCGGAGTGCGATTGCGGCACCCTGTCACGGGTCGCCAACATCTGCAGCTGCGGCATGGATCTTGTGAGGGCGCGGGTGGTAAGCGTCGGGGAGGGAACGGCGACTCTCCTCGTCGGCGGGAAGGAAAAGATCTTTAAAACCACCGGCCGGTACGTCTGCGCCTGCCGGGAAGGGAGCTGCTGCGGCACGATCAGCCAGAAACCCGGGAAATGCGCCTGCGGGAGAATAATACTCCCCCTGGCCCCCCGGTAAAACCCGGGAACCGGCTCATCCTCTATATCCTTTTTTCCCCTTTTCTTGTCCGCGCCGATCGGGAAATGGCGCAAGCCTGAAAAATCCGTCCCGTTACTTGATCTCGTGGTCGAAGGTTGCCTTCCCTTTCTTCCCGCCGGACTCGATCTCGACGGAGAACTCGTACTTTCCAGGCTTGTCCAGCGTGATGTCCGCTCCGAAGTGCCCGTGCATCCCCATGAGGTCGTATTTCACCTGTTTCATGT
>DAOUUI010000134.1 GCA_030668225.1 Deltaproteobacteria bacterium | reverse complement strand
CGGCCCGGGAGAAGAAGGGTGGAACCGAAGGGGAGAAGGGAAAACCGGCGAAAAAAGGACAGAAGGCGAAAAAGTCTTCATAAAACAGGACAGACAATGGAGATCTTAGGTAAAGCGGCCCGTGACGGGTCGCTTTTTTTTATGTTGAAAAACGAACGGATAAGCGAAGAATCTCATTGACGGGGGAGACCAGCCCCCCTATGATGATAATGAATTTCAAATTCACTTTGGAGCGTCTTTCCCCCTCTTGGACTCCCTCCTCCAGCGGATCGACCAGGAAATTGTAGCTATCGGCGGGAAGCGAAGCAGAAGCCGGGCACAGGTAATCGAGGTCTTCTTCAGAACGGGAACGCATGTCACTGTCGAAGAACTCACCCATGCCGTCCGGAAGCGGAACCGCTCCGTCGGTTCCGCAACGGTCTACCGCACAGTGAAACTTCTGGCACGTCTTGACTACGCGAAGGAACTTGATTTCGGGGACGGGCTCAAGAGGTACGAAAGCAACCTCGAAGCGCACCACGACCACCTGGTGTGCCAGGAATGCGGAGCGGTTTTCGAGTTCAAGGAACCCCGGATCGAAACCCTTCAGGAGCAAGTGGCGAAACAACACGGGTTTTTCCCTACGATGCACAGACTGGACATCTATGGATATTGCCGGAAATGCGCGCCTGGCGACAAAAGGAACCGTGACAAATGACGGGACCTCAAAATGTTTCCGCGAAGGGGACCGGAAAGATCGTCCTGGTCGGAAACCCCAACGTCGGCAAGAGCGTGATCTTCGGGCAACTCACGGGCAGATACGTAACCGTTTCCAATTACCCGGGAACCACGGTGGAAGTATCGCGGGGAGAGATAAAGGATCGCGGCAGGTCACTGGAGGTCATCGATACGCCGGGGGTATATTCCCTTCTGCCCATGTCGGAGGACGAGCGGGTAACACGCGACATCCTGATGCGCGAGCGAGGTGCCCGCATCCTGCAGGTATGCGATGCCAAGAACATGAGGCGATCCCTCATGATCACCATTCAGCTCGCGGAGATGAGCGTTCCCTTCATTCTGGCCGTAAACATGGCGGACGAAGCCCGGAACCGCGGGGTCATGCCGAAACTGGAGGGCCTGGAAAGCAGATTCGGGGTACCGGCCGTGCCTACGGTTGCCGTCCGGAAGAAGGGGGTCGATCGCCTCTTGCCGCTTCTGGAAAACGCGGTTGAGTCCTCTACCCGTCTCGACTACGGGAGATCGATCGAACACGGCATCTCCCGGATGGAAAGTCTGTTGCCGGATTCAACCCCGATCGGCAAGCGGGCTCTTTCCATCATGCTCCTTTGCGGGGATGACTCCCTGGCTCCCTGGCTCGCGGAGAACGTAAGCGGGGAGAATATCCGGGAGATGAACGCCGTGCGAAACCGCGTCGTGGAGGAAAACGGGGAAGACATATCCTATCGGATCAACCAGGGCCGCCTCGCCTGGATCGACGCCCTTCTTTCCGAACTGGGAGAGGAGCAATCCGAACCTGCGGGAAGGAATTGGGCGGACATATTCGGGAAGTACTCCATGGATCCCCTGTTCGGCATCCCGATCCTTCTCTTCGTCCTGTTCCTGGCGTACGAGTTCGTCGGAGTTCTCGGGGCGGGCATCCTCGTGGATTTCCTCGAAGATGGCGTGTTCGGGAAAGGGATCGTTCCGGCCGTCGCGTGGATCGTGGAGAAGACGATTCCCTGGGAAATTATAAAGGACATGCTTGTAGGTCCTTACGGGGTCGTCTCCATGGCCCTCTCCTACGCGATCGCCATCGTGCTTCCGATAGTGGGGACCTTTTTCCTGGGATTCGGCATCCTGGAGGACTCCGGCTATCTTCCCCGCCTCGCGGTCATGGTGGACCGGATCTTCAAGAAAATAGGCTGCAACGGGAAGGCGGTTCTCCCCATGATTCTGGGTCTTGGCTGCGATACCATGGCCACGCTTACGACCCGGATCCTCGAAACCCGGAAAGAACGCCTGATCGTAACCCTCCTTCTCGCCCTCGGCATCCCCTGTTCCGCCCAGCTCGGCGTCATCCTCGGGATGCTCTCGGACATCGGTTTCGTAGCGACAACGGCATGGATGGGGATCATCATCGGGGTGATCCTTCTGGTGGGGTATCTCGCCTCCAAGGTCATCCCGGGAGACTCTTCCGATTTCATCCTCGAGATCCCGCCGATCCGGATGCCCCAAATGTCCAATCTTGTCATCAAGACGATGGCCCGCATCGAGTGGTATCTCCGGGAGGCCGTACCTCTCTTCGTGATCGGAACCCTCATCCTCTTCGTCGCGGATCGCATGGGGTGGCTCCTGTGGATGCAAAAGGTCGCCGAGCCAATCGTCGTCGGGGCACTGGACCTGCCCCCAAAAACCACCGAGGCGTTCCTGATCGGATTCCTGAGGAGGGATTACGGCGCCGCGGGACTGTTCGATATGGCGCGCGCGGGACTTTTGACCAACCTCCAGGTTGTTGTGAGCCTCGTCACGATTACCCTGTTCATCCCCTGCCTCGCGAATATTCTCGTCATCATCAAGGAACAGGGGGGGAAAGTGGCTGCGGGGATGGCCTTGTTCGTCTTCCCCTTCGCTGTAATCGTCGGTGCGGTCGTCAACTTCGCATCCCGGGCCCTCGGCATTACATTTTAGGGGAGAGATGATTTCTTGATAATCCGGTGCCCCCTTTGCCAATATGAGATTGACACCGACGATCGCGGGTGCCATACAGCGTGTCCTCTGGGAAAAGGATGCTCCCTGGTCTGTTGCCCCCGCTGCCATTATTCGTTTCCCGTGCCCGAGTCGAAGGTGGTGAATTTCGTACGATCCCTTATTTCGAAAGGATCAAAGCAATGACCGAATACGGACAGGATGAAATCCTCGAACTGGTTTGGACCCTTCGCGAAGAAGGGAATGCGACCAGGACACAGCTCCTTCGGAGGACGGAGGAGGATGAACCGGAGAAGATTCTCGAAGAGCTCTCCTCCGCGGGTCTGCTGGAAGCATCGGCCGACGAGGTCAGGCTCACCAGGCCCGGGGAAGAGCGGGCGCGTGTGATCATACGAAGACACCGCCTGGCGGAGGTGCTGCTCAACAACCTTTTCGACCTCGATAACAACCAGATGGAGAGCACTGCCTGTAAATTCGAGCACATCCTGACGGAAGCCGTGACGGAAAGCGTATGCACGTTTCTGGGGCATCCGCCGGTATGCCCTCACGGGAGGCCGATTCCCCGGGAGGAATGTTGCGACAAGATCCGCACCGAGATCAAACCTCTCGTGACCCGACTCTCGGATGCCGTCCTGAGCGAGGAAATCCGGATCGTGTTCATCACCCCGAAATCCAGAAAGCGTCTCGAGAAGTTGAGCGCTCTCGGCATCGTCCCCGGCAGCAGGATACGCCTCCTGCAGAGAAATCCCTCCTTCGTCATGGAAATCGGCGAGACCACCGTTGCCGTCGACAAGGAAATCACGGATGAGATATACGTCAAGAGGGCGTAAGTCCCTTGCCCTCCTTCTGTCCGTAATCCTGGTACGGAGCACGGGAGGGGCGCCATTCGCATTAGCGGATCCTCCTCCCGAACCCTGTATCCTGCTGAAGGTGTCTGCCGCGTCGATTCCCCCGGATGAGGCGAAAGACAGACTGGACGCGATGCAGACCCTTTTGGAGAAAGGTCTCCACGTCCGGTGGGTGTCGTCGAAATCGGTCGAACGTGTCGCACATGAGGCGCCGGAGGCGTTTCCCGTTGCCGACGAAGAAGCCCTTGAGGCGATTTCGAAAAGTCTGGGGGAGGCGATTCGTCACATGGACAGGATGGAAACGGAAGCGGCGGCCTCAGGACTGGCCGATACGGAAGAACGGGCACGGTCCTTCCGGTTCGGGGAATCCACGCGGCCGTACCTTGCAGAGGTGTTCCTCCGGCGGGGAATCCTGTTCCTGTGGGAAGGAGATCCGGGGAAGGCGGAAGAAATGTTCGCACGCTCCCGGGCGCTCCGGCCGGAGTTCTCTCCGGACCCTGCCATGTTTTCTCCCCCGTTCCTCGATGCATGGAAACGCGCAGGCTTGCGCCCGCCACCGCAGGCGGAACTTCTCGTCACCTCCCTCCCCCCGGGGGCGAAGATCTATCTGGACGGCGAGGAGGCCGGGACAACACCGGCCAGGGTCCACGTATCCGGTCCGGGTCCCGTTCACATACGGGTTCTCGCGGAAGGGTACCTTCGGGGCGAAAGGACGGGGCAATGGCTTCCCGGTGATTTCGACTCCCTGGAATTTCCCCTTGTGCCCGACAGGAACGCCGTTCTGGCGGAGATCCTCTCCTTTTCCCCGGACGGAAAAGAGGCGGGGCCGATTCTTTCCCGGATGCTCGTCGAAACGGGTGCGAGGAGGACCGCACTGCTTCTGCTTGAGGAGGGGATAGGTGGTCCGGTCATGCGCGTCGTCTCGCAGGACCGGGAGCAGGACGTGCCCGCCGTGCTCGGAACGGTCAAGTGGAACGGAGGAAACGAAGGAACCGGCCAGGTCGCCGCATCCACCATCGAAATGCTGCAAAAAGCGGGT
>DAOUUI010000241.1 GCA_030668225.1 Deltaproteobacteria bacterium | reverse complement strand
AGGCGATGTCGTGGGACGACCCCTGCTCCCAGGCCTCCCGCCCGTTGGGGGAGAAGACCGTAATCGAGGGGTCCGGGACGGGATACAGATGGGTAATCCCCGCAATGTCGTCGGGATGAAGCGACCTCTTTTTCGTCTCCCCCGTAGAAGCGAAGCCGTACATAGTGATTTCCGTGTCCGCCGAGCCGTAGAGGTCCTCGAGGGAGAGCATGTGTCCGGACTCGTGGGTGACGATGTTCTGCACGTCCATGAAGCCGGGGGAGCCGTCGGCGCTCCAGGAGTAGTTCGTGCTGAGCAGGATGTCGCTGTCCGTAATCTCCCCGGTCGAGGTGTCGTACCAGGTAAAGGTCACGGCGATGCTGTCGGAGAGAAGCTGCTGGAAGAGGATGAGGTTCGTGCCGTCCCTTGCCCCGCCGCTCGTCGAGGCGGTCGTCCCTCCGGAGAGGAATTCGAAGGAGGACGAGGAAACGTCGGTCCACGTCTGGAGGGACGCCGTGACCGCCGACAGGGTGCCAGCCGGCCCGCCCGCCGGATTGACGAAATAGACGACGGAGGGGGAACTCCACTTGATCTCCGCGCCCGTCCCCGTCGTCCGTACCTGGAAGGCCAATGCCGGCGTTGCGCAGAGGAAGGCGAACAGAATAGCGAGCGCGGACCAGGCGAGCTGTCGCGCCGCGGTACGCATCACGGTACGCTCTGGATCTTTTCGATGAGGAGGTTTACGGGGATTTCTGCGTCGATCGCCTCCCCCCCCTTCTCCACGGAAAACCCCCTTTTCCGCGCGATGCCGTCGTTGCCCACTTTATATTTCCCTTGCACCTTTCCCACCGTATGAAACGCCACGCCGTCTCGTTTACTTTTCCCCCTCTTCAGAAAGAGGATGACCCTCTCCCCCTTCGCCATCTCCGCAACGTCGGAGACTTTCAGCCCGTCCCTTCCCACTTCCCCGCCCTCGTACTCGACGACAACCCTTTGTAGCACGGTGTTGCCCCGGATGACCCTCCGGACCGCTATTGTGGCGCTTGTGAAAATGGTTTTCCCGTCGCTGCTCCACTGAGAGGTAACCTCCTCCACGTCCCCCTCGATGACCATCTCCGAGGCGCGCGTAAGTTCCTCCGTGCTTAAACCCACCATATGGGCCGATAACCGGAACGGAAAGATACAAACCAGAAGGAAACAGAACAGGGACAGGGAAGCCTTTCCCGCTTGAGCCTTCTTACAACCCATCGGTACCTCGCTTAAAGGACCGCCGCCGATCTAATGCTAACGATTTTCTTCACTCAGGATTTACAGTGTACTACAGGGCAACCGCCTCTCCTTGCGGAAACCCTCCCTTCCTCTGCTGTGCCCAACGGGAATCTTTGGGTGCGATAAGATCTTCCCTCCGAGAACCTGCTCCTCCGAAAAAAAAAGCAGGGACCACCGGAAGCAGCCGGCTGTCCCTGCCGTCAAATACGCTTTTGCTGATCCTACTTCTTGT
>DAOUUI010000146.1 GCA_030668225.1 Deltaproteobacteria bacterium | reverse complement strand
CGGGTGGAATGCAACACTCGCCGGGTATCGGAGCGGATAGAAATCCTTGTCCGCGCCTTCCTGGGTCTGGTCGGGGGTGTTGTCCGCCACGTAGTCCGACCGGACGCCGCCCTGGACGAGATAGACCCGGTTCTCCATCCCGTTCGTGTAGTAGATCGTGTCGTCGTCGACCACGGCGATGTCGGGCTTGGCGGCGGGGTTGAAGATCCCCTTCTGGTCGTCGTACCGGATCGAAAGAGCCCCAGTGCTCTCGTTGATCCTCAAAATCTGCTGATCCAGCGTGATCAGGTAGAGATCCCCCGACGGGACCATGTCGAGGTCGGAGACGGGGCCGATGGGGGCCGTAGCGGCGGGCTCGCCTTCCGAAAGCGTCCCCGAAGGACCGTTCCCGGCGTAGTGGGTGATGTACCCGTACCGGTCGATCCTGCGGATCCGGTTGAACTGGGCCGATGAAACGAAGACCGAGTCGTCCGGCCCGACTTCCACGGCGAGCGGCTGCCCCAGCAGGGCGTCGACCGCCAGTCCGCCGTCGCCTGCGTCCCCCGCCGTGCCCGCCCCTCCCGAGGGAGCGGCCCCGCAGATGCGGATGATCGTCCCCCTGTCGACCATCGGGATGATGACCGTCCGGTTCTCCCCGGCATCGAGCGTGACGCCTTGCGCAAAGCCGCGGCCGAGCAGCGGGGCGTTCGTGCCCAGGGTCAGGGCGGTGTTATCGTACTCGTCCACTTCCACCGCGATCCGGTCGCCGGGCGGAATCCCGGAGATCTCCCCGCGCCCCTGGGAGCGGTCGAACCACGCTTCGATGGGCGTCGCGATGTGGGGGGCAAGCACCCGGATCAGGATGCGGTTCTCCGGCGCTTTCACGTACGCCGGACGGGCCGTGCCGTCCGCTGAAGCGTGTCCCGTTCCGGCAGCGGCACTCTCCTGCGGGTAGGTGAGACGCACCGAGAGCGACGTGTCGTTCGCGTCAGAGCAACCAAAAGCGAGAAGGACCGCGAGGATTGCCAGTCCCCGCCGTGGGAAACGGCGGCATTCCATCGCAATAGAATATTCCCAACCCTTCGGAAAAAAAAGGGGCAATCTTTGGCTCCACGATTTCCGCTTTTTGTCGATATCCGTATAATGAAAAAGAGATTGCGGTTTTTTCGAAAGGAGTCCGACTTGGAATTCTCCCCCGTCCCCCCTCCCCCTTCCCGAATGGAACTGGAGGCGTTCGTCGGACCCAAAACCGATTATTACAACCGGAAGTTCGGAAAATTCACGCTGACCGGCTCGACCAAGTTCGAATTCGGGTGGAACTGGCCGGCCTTTTTCGGGGGAGTATGGTGGTACCTCTACCGGAAGATGTACTGGTGGGGCATCCTCGACCTTGCCATATGGTCCCTTTTCGGATGGACCATCTTCGTGCCTCTCCTGTGGATGGCGGCACGGTCCATCACCGGGGACTTCCTGTACTTTCTTTTCGCCTCGAAAAAGATCCGGGATGCACGGGGCACGCTCTCCCCCGGCGCACCGACCGACGACCCGTCGCACCTGGCCCGCCTCCAGATGGTGGGCGGCGTGCAGACCTGGGTTCTGTGGGTGCTCGCCGTTTTCATCCTCGTTGCCTTGCTGATGCTCGGGTTGTTCTCGACAGCCTGGGTCCACCGTGTCGACTTCCTCTATAAAAAAGTTCCGGGCTTATGGGCATGAAAAGGAAAGGGGCCCCCGGAGGGGCCCCAAACACTTCGAATTGCCGCGAGGGATTTCAGCAGTCGAAATAGAGGTAGAACTCGTGCGGGTGCGGCCGCATCTTGATCGGGTTGACCTCGTTGTCCATCTTGTATTCGATCCACTTCTCGACGACATCCGCCGTGAACACGTCGCCCTTGAGCAGGAAGTCGTGGTCCGCCTCCAGGGCCTTGAGGGAATCCTCGAGCGACCCGGGCGTGGTCGGGACGCCGGCGAGTTCCTCCGGGGAGAGCGCGTAGATGTCCTTGTCCAGCGGTTCTCCCGGGTGGATCTTGTTCTGGATCCCGTCCAGCCCGGCCATGAGCATCGCGGCGAAGGCAAGATAACCGTTGCAGGAAGGGTCGGGCGTGCGGAACTCCAGCCGTTTCGCCTTCGGCGAAGCCGAATACATCGGGATCCGGACGGCGGCGGACCGGTTCCGGCTTGAGTACGCCAGGTTCACCGGCGCCTCGAAGCCGGGGACGAGCCTCTTGTAGGAGTTCGTCGTCGGGTTGGAAAAGGCGCAGAGGGCGGATGCGTGCTTCAGGATCCCCCCGATGTAGTAAAGGGCCATCTTGGACAGCCCCCCGTACTCCTCCCCGGCGAAAAGGGGCTTGCCCCCCTTCCACAGGGACTGGTGCGTGTGCATCCCGCTCCCGTTGTCTTCGAACAGGGGCTTGGGCATGAACGTGAGGGTCTTTCCGAATTTCCTCGCTACGTTCTTGCAGATGTACTTGTACCACTGCAGCGCGTCGGCGGACTTCACCAGCGTGTCGAAACGGAGATCGATTTCCCCTTGTCCGGCCGTAGCGACTTCGTGGTGCTGTGCCTCGATCTTCAGGCCGATCGATTCCATCACCCGCACCATCTCGTCGCGGATGTCGTGAAGGGAGTCGGTGGGGGGGACGGGGAAGTACCCTTCCTTGTGACGTGGCTTGTAACCGAGATTGGGCCTCTCATCGCGGCCGGTGTTCCAGGTCCCCTCCTCGGAATCGATGTAGAAGTACCCGTAGTTGGATGCCGTGGCGTACCGGATGTCGTCGAAGATGAAGAATTCCGCTTCCGGACCGAAAAACGCGGCGTCTGCGACGCCGGTGGATTTCAGGTACGCCTCGGCCTTCCGTGCGATGTTCCTCGGATCGCGCGTGTAGGCCTCCTTGGTGATCGGGTCCACGATGTTGCAGATGAGGGACAGCGTCGGCCGCGTAATGAACGGGTCGGGGATGGCGGTGTCGGAGTCGGGGATGACGAGCATGTCGGAGGCGTGGATCGGCTGCCACCCCCGGATGCTCGAACCGTCGAACCCGAATCCTTCCTCGAAATTGTCCTCCCGCAACTCGTATATGGGAACGGAAAAATGCTGCCAGGTCCCGACGAAATCCATGAACTTCAGGTCCACCATCTCGATCTTCCTGTTCTTGGCGAATTCCAGCACTTCTTTCGGGGTCATGTCTCCCTCCTTGATATGGTTGCGCTTTTTCCCGATGTGTCAGATCGCATCCGCTCCTCGCTCACCCGTCCGGATCCGTACCACTTCTTCCACGTTCGTCACGAAGATCTTTCCGTCGCCGATCCTTCCCGTCCGTGCGGACTTCTCCACCGTCTCCACGACTTGCGGAACGAGGTCGTCGGGCACGATCACCTCGAGCTTGATCTTGGGGAGGAAGTCGACCACGTACTCCGCCCCGCGGTAGAGCTCGGTGTGTCCCTTCTGGCGCCCGAAACCTTTGACCTCCGACACGGTGATGCCCTGGATGCCGATGTCGTTCAAAGCCTCCTTGACCTCATCGAGCTTGAACGGCTTGATAATGGCCTCGATCTTCTTCATGGTTCACCTCCCAACCGAAGGAACGGAGCAATAGGCGTACCAACGCGTCACACGAGGGACCGGAACCTTCCGTGAACAGCGTAAACCCTTTCCATTCCGGGATGTTCACCCTTCCCCCGGTGGGAGGAGATGGCGGGATCGTGTGGACGATGATAGAATTTCTGCCTATTCCGTGACCATCGTCCGCCCGTTATTTCGGCACCCTTCCCGCCGGAAGGCGGGAGGATGCCCCGAAGGAAATCTGCCGGAGGGAGGATTCCATGAGCAGGCATCTCATCGTCGACGGGTATAACCTTGCCAGGTCGGGAGGGGTATTTCTTTCGGAGGACCCTGCCGGACCGGAGGGGCGCGGCGAACTGTGCGCCCTCCTGTCCGGGTATGTGAGGGGGAAGGGTTTCCGTCTGACGGTCGTATTTGACGGGCGTGGAGCGGAGACCCCGGAACGGACCCGTCAGCCCTTCAAGGGGGGGACCTCGGTGTTCTCCTCGCGCTTCGAAACCGCCGACGATGTGATCCGGGACCTCTCCCGGAGCGCTGCGGCCGGCACCAGCGTGGTCACGTCCGATCGGGGCCTGCGCGGCACTCTCGCGACGCGCGTCGTGACCGTGGTCTCCTGCGAGGCGTTCGCCGACCTCCTGGCCGCGGTTCAACTGGAAGGGGGACAAGGAGCCTCTGACGAGGAAGACAGGGGGGGGCAGAGAAGAGACAAGAAAGGCGCAGGACCAAGAGAAACGACACGGGCCCGCGCGAGAGGCAGGACCCGGCGGAACCTCTAGT
>DAOUUI010000260.1 GCA_030668225.1 Deltaproteobacteria bacterium | reverse complement strand
GGATTTTACGTCGATGCTATTTTTGGGAGGAAGTCAACCGGAACGAATACTCGATGTCCCCCCCGTCCCCGTCGGATATCCGGAGAACCACCGGGGCCTCCGTTCCGGGAGGAAGGGAGGAAAGATCCCCGGCAAGAACGCTTCCGGAGAGGACGACACCTTCCGGAAGGGTTTTTTGCTGGATGGTTACCGGGTCGCCGTCGGGATCGGTCACCATGACCTGGGCCGAAAATACGGATCCTTCCCCCTGGGTGAATTTCACCCGATCGACGATGGGCGGTGCGTTTACCACAAGGATTTTCGAAGTAAACATCTTCGAACCGGCCGCGATCCCGTCGAAGGACTGGACTTCCGTGTGGACCCAGGATCCTTTGGACACATTCTTGAGGGATAGCGTTTCGGACGTCTCGCCGGAGATTTCCTTGTCATTGACGAACCAGCGGACCCGGAAGGTCACCGTATCGCCGTCGCCATCCCTTCCCTTGCAGGCGACTCGCACCACCTCCCCCTTCTTGGGAGCAAGGGGAGACAGATCCGCCGAGACAGTCTCGGGGGTGGCGTTTCGTACGGTCGCGGGGGGGGATTCGAGGGAGACATCCTCTCCGTTGACCGAGACCGTAGCCGTGGCGTGGACAATATCGTCCCGCCGGAGATATTTTCCCTGTAGCCGGTCTTTATCGCCACCGGTTTCCACCCCGTTTACGAACCACCGGAGATTTTCCGGGACCATTCGGGCTCCGGGAGGACAACCCGCCAGTTCCGCCCGGAGGCCGGTCAGGGCATCCGGATTCTCGGGAACCAGTTTCAGGGAAACATTGCTGTCCCGTTTCGAGGCGGTTGTCGCTGTTTCCGTCGGGATTGCAACCTCCTTTTGCATCACCGGTTCGGCAGAGGAAACCTTCGTCGTTCGGTTCCCCCCCTCCTTTCCGCATCCGAACCCGAGGCACAGGAATACGGAGGCTGACAGGAGAACAGCGATTGCCGGCCTCATTGGGCGATCCATTCCTTCCAGCTCTTGAGCTTCTTGAACGCTGACGGCGAATCCACTTTGATCGCCTGCAACGAGGAATTCGTGGT
>DAOUUI010000018.1 GCA_030668225.1 Deltaproteobacteria bacterium | reverse complement strand
GTCCTCGATCTCGTGCTGGCCGTCGGCATCGATCCGTACCAGGGCGTCGTACCCCCGGTCGCGGGCGAACTGATACGCCGTCTGGAGGGCCCCCCCGATCCCCAGGTTGCACGGCAAGTCCAGCGTGATGGCTCCCGCGGACCTTGCCGCGGCGGAGGTTCCGTCCGGAGACCCGTCGTTTACCACCACGACGTCGTAGGGAAGTGTCTTCCGAATCGATGCGACGATCGCCCCGATCGATTTTTCCTCTCCGTAGGCAGGAATGGCGACGAGGACTTTTTTGTGATCTTCTGCCCGGGCAGGATCCACCTGCGGTGACAAAGTTTTTTCTCCCCTCCCTGAAGTGGAAATGGACCGACGGAGAATACTATACCGTCAACTCCTTCCGGGGGAAACCGGGAAGCACCCGGGTGTTCTGGTTTGGTTGTCCCTGCGGGTTTTCCTTAAACGAAGGAAGAAGGGGCCGTGTTAAAATTCAATGATTGCCGTAATTCCGGAGGGACCATGGGCGGCTGCATGTGGAGCCGAAGGCAGTTCCTGAAAATGATGGGCGGCACGGCGGGGATTACCGCGGCAGGCGGCGCCGGCCTGCTGACGGGTAGCCTGCCGACCCTTCTGCGCGCGGCGGACGCACCGGGAAACGGCGCCCGGGTAGCCATTGCCTCCGGGCCAAGCGCCGCGGAGAACGCCCGCAAGGCGGTCGACGCGGTCGGCGGGATCCGGTCCTTTATCTCCAAAGGGGACGTGGTGGTCGTAAAGCCGAACATCGGCTGGGACCGCACCCCCGAGCAGGCGGCGAACACCAACCCGGATGTGGTGATCGCCCTGGCGGAAATGTGCCTCTCCGCCGGGGCGAAGGAAGTGCGCGTTTTCGACCGCTCCTGCAACGAACCGAGGCGCTGCTACGTGAACAGCGGCATCCAGAAGGCCGTGGAGGAGTACGCGAAAAAGCACCACGCGGAAGGTTCCCTGCGCATCTACCACGTGGAGGACCGCAAGTTCCAGCAGACAGACATCCGGGATGCCCTCGTGCTCTCCCGCTGGGATCTGTACCGGGACATCCTCGAAGCCGATAAGGTCGTAAACGTCCCCGTGGCCAAGCACCACACGCTTGCAAACGTCACCCTGGCTTTGAAAAACATGATGGGGGTGATGGGGGGAAACCGCGGACAGATCCACTTCCGCCTGGCGGAATGCCTCGTGGACATAAACAGAAAGGTTCCCACCCACCTGGCGGTCATCGACGCCACCCGCATCCTGCTTCGGAACGGCCCCTCGGGGGGAAACCTGGCGGACGTCAAGGAGGTCGGGAAGGTGTTCGCATCCGCGGACGTCGTGGGCGCGGACATCGTGGCCGCGGAAAGGCTCTTCGGCCTGACACCGGACCACGTGCCGCACATTCGGAAGGCGATGGAAGAAGGGCTGGGGGTTGCGTCCCCCGCCGGAATCCGCGTGGTGGAGGTGTGACGGTGGTGCGGCCCCGGCGCAACCCCGAAATCGTCTGGAGGCTCGAGCAGGGGATGCGCGAGATTGCGTGGGAGAAGGCGCATAAAGAGGAGGAGTACGAGGACATGGGCGTCCTGACCCTGGTGGTTGGCGGGGCCATCCACCAGCTGAACCTCGTGGGGGCGGAAATCTGGACCCGGATCAACAGCATAAACACGGTGGAAAAGATCGCCGCCGAGATTGCTCCTCTTTTCCACGCGGACCCCGGGGAAATGCAGGCCGACGTGATGGAATTCTTGAAAGATATCGAGGAGAAGGGGTGGGTGACGCTATCGTCACGTTCCGGCCACGCGGCGCCCGGGTGGTCAGCCAGGTGATATCCGGAGGAAAACCGGTTACCAGTTCCGAACCCCCCTGTCCTTTACCTGATAAGACCTCTTAAGCAGGATTCAATTTGGGGATGGAAGATCCGAGTGCAGCAGGGAATGGGAATTATTTTTTGGGGCAGGGAAGGTGCAGTTTTTTCGGTTATAATTTAGTGAGTATTTTGCCGTGAGGGATCATTTGGAATTCTCTTTGCCGATTCATATATGTTGGGACGTTGACTTTCGCGGCCGGATCGGGCGTCTCAAAAGAATCGCCCGGCAGATCCGGGAGATCGCGCCCCAGTTCGTGGAACTGAAGATCGAGGGCGACAGGGGAATTTCCGAGCTCTCCTCCATCGTAACCGAAATCCACAAATGCCACCCGAAGGTGGAGGCGACGGTGAGGCTTACCGCCAAGGCCGTCGCGGCCGCCCGCTGGGGCTATCCCATTACCTTTCTCTGGGCCATCGAGGGGGGCAAGACGTTTTCCCACTGCATTCCCAGGGACGCGCAGGCGGTCTCCTTCACGGCGGATGAGGAAACCATCCTCCTGCTGCCGGAGGTTCTTGAGGATTTCGCGGAAAGCAGGGCCGGGGAGTTGCACTTGCCCAACGTAAACGCCATCCGCGCCCTCGCGGCAAAGGGGCACATCCCGGTTCCCCGTCCCGAGCAGATCCGGGAGGTGTCGGAAAGGATCGCGCGCAATCCGGTTCCCTTGAAGGGGAAGCGGCTCATTGTCCACGATTTCTTCCTCTGCCGCTCCTTGCGGGACGCATTCCCCGACGAGGCGGAAAACCGCGTCGAGTTTTCCGGCTGCCAGGGGGGGACGCGGCTTGCTCACATCGACTGGGACGGCAACGTCTACCCGTGCGACGCCCTGCCCATCCGTCTGGGGAACCTGTTCGAGACCCCGTTTGAGCGGATCTGGAGGTCCCCGGCCAGAGAGCGTGTCGCCCAGGCGATCCACGCGGCGCCGACCGATTGCGAATCGTGTGCCGCCGACAGCGGCTGCTTCGGGGGGTGCCGTGGGCTTGCAACCCTTGCTTCGGGATCCACCGATCCGGGGATGGGCACCAGGTCCGAAGAGGCTGCCGCATCCTCACCCAAGTCCACGTGAGGGGTGTCCCTGTCTTTACCCGCGATCCTTCCGCTCCCTGATCCGGCATTGAATCGGGGGGGCGGATCGTGTTCTAATCCGTTGGTCGGCATTTCGCAAAAATCCCCAGGATAGAGGAGAAGAAACGTGAACAGATCTTATTCCCGAGGTGTCCTGTTCCTGGCCATCGCTGCCATTGCGTTCGGCCTGCCGGGTTGCTCGAAGACGCAGCCCAAAAATGAAACGGTTGCCCAGGTAAACGATGACGCGATCAAGGTGGACGAACTCCGGGAATTCCTCGGGGTGCGCGAGGGGGGAACGTCTAATACGGGAATCACAGCGGACCAGAAAAAAGAGGCCCTGGACCGGCTGATCGCAGCCCGCCTCCTGGAGCAGGATGCCCGGGCGCAGGGGTTGGACAAAACAGACGAATTCCAGGAGACCGTGAAAAAAAACGAGCAGGGCGCCCTCATCACGGCGCTCTTCCGCAAGGAGGTCGCCTCCAGTGCGGCGGTTTCGCAGGGGGATATCGAGGCCGAGGCGAAGAAAATGAAGGCGGCCGACAACACCTTGTCCGACAATGACGCGAATGCACGGGCAAGGCGATCGGTTTCCCAGGCGAATCTCAGGAAAGTCCAGGAGAAGCTGATCGAGAATGCCCAAAAGGAGGTCCCCTCCACGATCAACCAGGAGATGGTGGACAAAATTTCCAGGGGAGAGACTGTCACGGACGACGCCGTCCTTGCGAACGTCGCCGGGGACAACGTCACCTACGGCTATGTCAAAGGGGAACTTGAGCGGGTAGTCGGCGGCGGCCCCGGCGTGCAGGATATCGTGCGCAATCCCGTGGCGATCAACCGGATGCTGACAAGGGAAGTCACGGGCAAATCGCTTGCCGCCTACGCGAAGAAGCAGGGGATCGAGGGGTCCAAGTGGTACGAAATCACCAACGAGGATATGGAGAGGACGATTCTCATCGACATGCTGACGGCGAAGATCATGGAGGACGAGGCTCCGGTCAGCGACGGGGAGGTCGAAGCCTATTACAAGGAACATCCCGAGAAGTTTTCCCAGCAAGGGAAGACGGTTCCCCTGGCGATGGTCAGTGAGCGGCTTCGGGGTTTCCTGCAAAGCGAGAAGCGCAAGTCCGTGATGAACGCCTACATCGAAGAACTGAAGGAGAAGGCGAAGATCACGGTGGACGAGAAGGCGCTGGGCGAAGTGTAGGGTTTTCGATGCGACGCAGGATCCGGATGGTCCTCCTTTCTGCCGCAGGAGTTCTTCTCCTGGCGTGCGGGTTGGCCTTGGCACAGGGAAAGGATGCGCCTCCGGCAGGCGAGCCGCCGGGCGCCCCGGTAAAGGTTTCGTTGCTTGCGGTCGGGGCCGCCGCACCGGCTTTTGGACTGGGGGATGTGACCGGGGCGCATTATTCCCACGGGGAGGAGGGGAGCGATAAACCGCTTCTGCTCCTCTTTTTTTCCGTATTCTGCGACCCGTGCCGCGCCGGGCTGTCGGTCCTCCAGAAGATCCAGGAGAAGTACTGGGACAGCAGGTTGGAGGTGGCGGCCATCTCCCTGGACGGGGCGGCATTGAAAAGCACTGTCGCCGGGTTCGCGAAGCAGGAAAGATACGCCTTCCGGGTCCTCTTGGACGAGGAAAGCGGGCGGCAGCTGTTCCGGGTCGCCGATTCGTATCATGTGACGGAGATGCCCACCGTGTACGTCGTGGACGGGAGAGGGAGGGTCGCCTTTGCCGGGAAGGGCCGGATCCCGCAGGAGACGCTCGAAGAAGCCGTACGGGCCGCTCTCGCTAAGTGAAGGGGAAAAACGTGGCAGCACCCCCTAGGTTCCTCCTCTTCGACCCGACGGGCGAAGGGTGGCCGAAGATCGCACTCCCCCAGGTGGCGTTCTCGGGGCGGTCGAACGTCGGCAAATCGTCGCTTCTGAACGCCCTGGTGGGGCACTCCCGGCTTGCCCGCGTCGGGAAGACGCCCGGCAGGACGCGCGGGATCGCTTTTTTCGAGATCGAAGGGCGGTTCGCCTTCGCGGATCTTCCCGGGTACGGGTTCGCGAAGGTTTCCAAGGCGGAGCGCGAAGGGTGGAAAAAGCTGGTGGAAGGGTATTTCTCCGCCTGCCGCCTGCTGCGGAAAGTCTATATCCTCGTGGATATCCGGAGGGGGCCGCAAGAAGACGAAGAGATGCTCGCGGAATACCTCTCCTCCTACGGGGTCCCGTACCGCTTTGTGGGGATGAAGGCCGACAAGGTGAAGCCGAGAGAGATCCCGGGTCTTTCCTCGCATTTTGCCGGGGAGGAGTGGCTTGCGCGGGGAGGGCCGCCGGTGCTCGTTTCGGCCAGGACAAAGGCGGGGATCGACCTGCTCTGGCGGGATATCCGCGCGGTTTTTTCCTCTTGATTTCATTGGCGGAAAAAGGTACGATTTCGAATCTTTAGGCCGCCTCAAGTTCCGCCAAGCCCAATATTTCACTTGACAGTCCGGCGGCTTACCGGCGGGCGTGGAGGAGACCCCTTGTTCACAGTCACCGAGAACAAAGAGATCGCCAAAAGCGTCTTTTTCCAGAAGATCCAGGCGCCCCGGATCGCGCGCAAAAGGAAGGCAGGGCAGTTCCTCGTGATCCGCAAAGGGGAGATGGGCGAGCGCATCCCCTTGACCATCGTGGATTCCGATCCCGCGGAAGGGACGGTGACCATCATCTACCAGGTGGTCGGGAAATCGACCGCGGAGCTTGCCAAGGTGATGCCCGGGGAGACCGTCCTGGATGTCGTCGGCCCCCTGGGACTGCCGACCCACATCGAGAGCTTCGGCACCGTCGTCGGCATCGGGGGCGGGATCGGGACGGCGCCCCTTCTTCCCATCGCGACGGCCATCAAGAACGGAGGGAACCGGCTCCTCTCGATCGTCGGGGCGAGGACGAAGGATCTCCTCATTCTCGAGGAGGAGATGAAGGCGATCAGCGACACCCTGATCGTCACCACCGACGACGGCTCGTACGCCAAGAAGGGGTTCGTCACCACGGCCCTCCAGGAACTGATCGACGCCGGGGAGAAGATCGACCTGTGCATCGCCATCGGGCCGGTCCCCATGATGCGGGCGGTAGCCGAGGTGACAAGACCCACGCAGATCAAGACGGTGGTGAGCCTGAACCCCATCATGGTGGACGCTACGGGGATGTGCGGCGCGTGCCGGGTAACCGTGGGAGGAACGACGAAATTTGTCTGCGTCGACGGCCCGGAGTTCGACGGGCACGAGGTCGATTTCAAGGAGCTTACCCTGCGCAACCGCGCCTACCTGAAGGAGGAAAAGGTGGCGATGGAGCGGTTTGAGCACAAGGACGGTAAATGCGCGGGAGGGAAGGCCAAGGCGGGCGCTCCGGCCAAAGAGACCGTGACGACGAGTGGAGGACAGTGATGGCCGACGCGAAACCGACCCCCCGCCCCAAGCCGTTCTCCATCCCCCGGCAGCCGATGCCGGAGCAGCCGCCGGAGGTGAGAAGGAGCAACTTCCGGGAAGTCCCCTTCGGACTGACCCCCGACCTGGCCATCCTGGAGGCCACGCGGTGCATCCAGTGCAAGAACCCGGCGTGCGTCAAGGGTTGCCCGGTCGACATCAAGATCCCCGAGTTCATCGATCTCGTCCGGCAGGGGAAGTTCGTGGAGGCTGCCCGGAAGATCAAGGAGGACAACACGCTCCCCGCGGTGTGCGGCCGCGTCTGCCCCCAGGAGGAGCAGTGCGAGATGCCGTGTGTCTTAAGCAAGAGGGGCGAGCCGGTCGCCATCGGCCGCCTGGAACGGTTCGTCGCGGACTTCGAGCGGGTCACCGGCAACGTGGTGGTCCCCGAAGTCGCTCCCCCCACAGGCAAGCGCGTGGCGGTCGTCGGGTCCGGCCCGGCGGGTTTGACGGTCGCGGGAGACCTCGTCCAGAAGGGGCATGACGTTACCATCTTCGAGGCCCTGCACAAGCCGGGCGGGGTGCTCATGTACGGCATCCCGGAGTTCCGTCTCCCGAAGGAGATCGTGCAGGCGGAGGTCGATTACATCTGCAGCCTGGGCGTCAAGCTCGAGTGCGACGTCGTCATCGGAAAGACGATCACGATCGACGAACTCGCGGAGGAGGAAGGGTTCGACGTCTGCTTCATCGGTACCGGCGCGGGACTTCCGTATTTCATGAACATTCCGGGGGAGAACCTGAACGGGATCTACTCGGCCAACGAGTACCTTACCCGCTCCAACCTGATGAAGGCCTATCTGTTCCCCGAGGCCGACACCCCGGTGTCGAAGGGCAAGCACGTTGCGGTGGTCGGCGGGGGAAATGTGGCGATGGACGCCGCCCGCACGGCCCTGCGGATGGGCGCGGAGAAGGTCTACGTCGTATACCGGCGGTCGAAGAAGGAGATGCCCGCCCGCATCGAGGAGATCCACCACGCCGAGGAGGAGGGGATCGAGTTCCACCTCCTCACCAACCCCCTCCGGTTCCTCGGGAACGAAGAGGCGTGGGTAACCGAAGCCGAGTGCCAGAGGATGGAATTGGGCGAGCCCGACGCGTCGGGCCGCCGCCGCCCCGTCCCTGTCAAGGGCTCCGAGTTCCGCCTCGCGGTGGACATGGTCGTCATGTCGATCGGCAACGGGGCCAACCCCCTGGTTCCCGCCACCACCCCGGGCCTCGACACGAACAAGTGGGGGAACATCCTGGCCGACCAGGAGACCGGCAAGACGAGCAAGAAGGGGGTGTTCGCAGGCGGCGACATCGTCATCGGCGCGGCTACCGTTATCCTCGCGATGGGCGCGGGCCGCAAGGCGGCGGACGCAATGCACGAATATTTGAAGACCGGCGTCTGGTAACCGACCCCCAGGGGGCCGGGGCCCCGTCGATTACGGCGGGATAGCGATAGATGCTTCACCGGGACAGGGCACGGGAGACCGTGCCCTTTTTCGTTGAAAGGGATACACCCCTTCCGCTCGACGCAATCCACCGGGGACATTCCTGATTCATCTCCGGAATACGGGAGAGGAGTGTCCCCGCACACCTGCGACGCGCCCTAGTGCAGCATCTCGAGGAACGCCTGGATCCGGATCTTCGTCCGCCCGTCGATGGGGCCCGGCTCGTCGCCTTCCAGGGTGAGCACGGGAAGGCCGATCTCCTCCCGGAGCAGGATGTCCTCGATCTGGCGGAAGCAGAACGACTGCACGTAGTGGACGACCCCGCGCACGCCACGGCGCACGACTTCCCTCCGGATGTCGGAAAGCCTCTCGAAGAAGGAGTAGGGGTAGGTGTATTCCAGGTACTGCTCGGTGAGCGTCCGCGAGGGGGTGGGCATGGCGAACTGCCTCTGCACCTCGTTCAGCACCGTCCGCGCCCCCGACTCTTCGAAGAAGGCGTGCAGGCCGGAGGTGATGGGGGGGACCCCGACGAAGGCGATTGGGATAAGGTCGTGCCGGGCCGGGCGTTGCCTGGCTTCGGAAAGGAATGCCAGGGCCCTGCGTTCGTACTCTTCCGGGTTCCCCTCGAAGTCCGAGCAGTTCACGAGCCAGAGGTGGTTCTCCTCCCCGGTCACCTGCCCCTCCTCCCAGGTGAGACGGTCGATCTCGAGGGCGGCCTGGCGGACCGCGTCCAGTCTCCGCTTCCATCCCTTGGCCCTTGCGACCGTGGTCCCGAACCTCATTGCCAGTTTTCGGATCTCGAGGGAGACCGTCCGGGGGTCCCTGTCGTACGGGAAGGAGAAGGGGGTGATCTTTACCCCGCGGTACTGGAGAACCTCCATGAGCGCCTGGGTGAAGCTGCAGTCCCCCTGTGCCACGCCGATCACGTCGGTCACGCCGTGCCGGCGCACCACGCCGTAGATCCCCTTGACCCAGCCGCAGCTGTTGCGGGGGAAGCCGTCGGATTCGGCGAGGCGGACGTACTCGGAAGGCTTCGGGGAGGTGATGAAGAGGTTGTTGAGGTCGACGGGGGTGTGGCCGCCAGCGTACAGGACCTCGACCGGAATGGTGGTGGTGAAGCCGACGCGCGTGATGTCAGTCCCCTCGGATGAAGAGGAAGTAGATCACGACGACGATGACCAGAAAGGAGCCGATGGCGAACACCAGCAGGTTCGTGTCCATGGACGTCTTCCCCTCGGCGAGCCTCGAATAGCGGGCGACGGTCACCAGAGCCGCCACCGTAAAGATGGTGATTCCGACGATTCTCCACTTGAGAAACAGGGAGACGAGAAAGAGCGCGCCCGCGACGAACAGGACGCGTGGGTCGGTAAGAAAATCCATGACCTGCGCATGGACCAGAAAATTGAAAATTTCACGCACCGTTCACCTCCCGGACCGGGCGTTTGGTTGACAAGGATACAATAGCGTCTTAAGGTAGGAAAATCAAAGAATTAGGAGATGGTTTGAGACGGCCGGTCGGGGTGTTCGATTCGGGGGTAGGCGGGCTGACGGTGCTTAAGGAACTTACCCGCACCCTTCCCGGGGAGCATTTTCTGTATGTGGGGGACACCGCAAGGGTTCCCTACGGCACGAAGTCCCGGGAGACCGTCACGCGGTACTCCATCGAGATCGCAAACCACCTCATCACGCGGCACGACATCAAGATGCTGGTGGTGGCGTGCAATACGGCCTCGTCGCTCGCCCTTCCCGTTCTCCGGAAGATCTACAAGATCCCCGTGGTGGGGATGGTGGACCCGTGCGTCCGTCGCGCCGCCTCCCTCCCGAAAAGGGACAATATCGGGGTGATCGGGACCGCCGCGACGGTCCGGTCGGGGGCGTACGAACAGGCGCTCCGCTCCGGTTTGCCCGCCTCCCACGTCGTCAGCACGCCGTGCCCCCTCTTTGTTTCCCTTGCGGAGGAGGGGTGGGTCGAGACGCCCGTGACGCGCGCTGTGGTTGCCGAATACCTTGCACCGTACCGTTCGGATCCGCCGGACGCCCTCATCCTCGGGTGCACGCACTACCCCGTGCTCAAGAATTCGATCCGGGGATTCCTGGGGGAGGGACCGGTGCTGATCGATTCCGGAGAGGAAGCGGCGCGGGTTGTAGACGTCCTCCTGTCCGAGGGGGGGCTGAAGCGGGAGGGGAGCGGTCCCGAGGTGTCCTTCCTGGTCACCGACGACCCGGACCACTTCCGCGGCGTTGGGGAGTTGTTTTACGGAGCGGAGATTGGGGCCGTAAAGAAGGTGTCCCTGTGACCTGGCGAAACTTCCCCCTTGCATCCGGCCAACCGCGTGGAGAGGATGATAAAAACGGCCCCTTCGAAGCCGGAGGCTAAGGGGGGAAACAGGAGTCCCAAGGAGATGAGCTCATCACAGTTCCGGATGCTTTCGGGGTTCAACCATAACCTCAAGCACAAGGGGAAGACCTACCATATCCAGACCGAGGACGGGGGTAGGCAGAACCCGATGATCATCACCCACATCTTCCTCGGGGGGGTGATCCTTTCCACCGTCCGTACTCCGTACGATGACCTGCTCTCCCTTCCGGACTGGGAGGAATCCCTCCGTGCGCGGATGAAGGTGCAGCACCTGGATGAGGTCCGCAGTCTGTTCTCCGGAACCTTCGACTCGCAGGTGGAAGACGCGGCGAAAGATGATTGAGGCGTTCCGCGTCGGCGCAGTTTCCCGGGGAGAGACCCTTTGGGAGGGATTGGATCTTGCCGCGGGAGACGGCGAGATGTGGATCGTGACCGGTCCTCCTTCCTGCGGGAAGACGCTCCTCCTGCATATTCTCAGGGGGGAGAGACGCCCCGATTCCGGGGATGTACATGTCGCGGGGGAGTCGCTCTATCGCGGCAGCCCGGAGCACAACCGGCGGTTCCGCGCCTCCTCCGGCGTGGTCCCGGAATCCCTTCCCGCGGGGCAGGGAAGAGCCGTCGTCGACCTGTTTCGACTGTCCGCGTTCGCCGCGGGCGGGGTGTCCACCGAGGAGATCAAGGGGCGGATCTCGGAGCTGCTTCCGCTGGTGGGGCTATCCGGTGCGGAAGATGTGGAGGTCTCCTCCCTGTCCGTGTCGGAGCGGGCCCGGATCGCCCTCGTGGTGGAACTTTTCCGGAGCCCGAGATATCTGTTCCTGGACAGGCTTCTCGAGAACGCGGGGAAGGAGTGGGCGGACAGGCTGGGGGGGCTGCTTCGCGCACTGGCGAGGGAGGACAGGACGATCCTCATGATGGAACGCCAGCTGCCGGACATTTGGCAGGCCGCGAAGGTGCCTTCTCCCCTGTCCTCGGGGCCGTTTTTCCTCTACCGCCTGGGATCCCCGGGACCGGAGCGCAAAAGTGAAGCGGAAGGGCCTCCGCTGCCGGCCGGTCCCCTTTCGGAGACGACGGGGGGAGTGGAGTGAGCAGTCCGTCCCTTTGGTGGATCGACTGGAGCCTCCACGGCAGATCGATGGGGAAAGAGGCTGCCGGGAGGTTCCTGTTCTGCTTTCTCGCGGTCTCGTATTTTCTGGCGATGCTTCTGTCCGGAGGCGCCGACCGGTTCCTCTCCGGACAGTACACGATCACCGCCATCCTGCGCATCGGCGTGCCCGACGACGAAGGGACAGGGATCGCGGGGAAAGTCGCGGAGCTTCGCCCGGTCCGGGAAGCGCGGTACCGAACCCCGGAAGATGCGTGGAAGGAATTTCTCGAGGCGTATCCCGGGCTCGAATCGCTTCGGGGCGCGAGGAAGAACCCCCTTCCGGGGTACGTGGAGATAAGGCTTCGGCCCGAACGGATGTCCGAAGAGGGGATCGCGGATGTCCGGTCGGCGCTCGAGCCGGTCTCCCAGGTGGAAAAGATCCTTTCGGGTGGGGACGTCATGCCGAGCCTGCTGCGGATGAAGCGGTGGGCGAACGCCTTGCTCTGGTCCGGCTTTGCTCTGGTGTGCGCCGTATTCCTGGTCATCCTGGCGATGCAGGAGAAGACCCGCGCGGCCAGGCTCGTGCCCGACGTTTCCTTCCTCGTGGACAGGGGGGTTCCGGGAGACCGGATCGCCGCGCGGCGCACTGCAGGGGCGTTCGTCGCCGGCGGGATCGTCGCACTTGTCGCCACCCTGGTCTCCTGCGCCGCACTCTTCCTCGTATCCGGCTTTTTCCACTTCGTCCGTGCCGTCGTGGGACCGGCGCAGGATCTGCTTGACGCGAGGCACCTCCTTCCCGTATGCCTGTTCCTTCTGTTCGCCACGATATTCCAGGGGCTGGCGTCTCTTGCCGGGTGGCGCGCGGCGTTTCCAGGGGAAAAATGACGGCGGTCCGGGCGCTGGGAAGAAGCGCGCTCCTCGTGGCGATGATCGTCGCCCTCCTCCTTCCTCCGGGAGTCTCACCCGCGGGCACCAAGCAGGACAGGCTCCGCAAGGAGAAAGCGCGCCTCACCGAGATGCGAAAAAAGGCGAAGAAGGCGGCATCCGAGCTCGACAGGGCCCTTAAGCGGGAGCGGGCGGCCCGCCACAAGGTGGACGACATCCGGAAACGGCTTACATCCCAGCGGCGTCTCATCACGCGGATCGACAGGAAGCTCACCGCGCTCGCCGGGAAGATGGAGAAGGCGGAGTCCGAGGTACGCGCCATCGAGGAGGCGCGGGCGAGCAGGCAGCGCGTGCTGGAGCGGTCTGCGGCCCTGGCGTTCGTTAAGAAAAGAGATGCGGCGGGGCTGGTCCCCGTGGAGGCTCGCCGGGAAAGGCTTCGGTACTTCACGGGGCTTGTGCTCGCATCGGACGCTCAAAGGGTTGTCCGGCTTGCGGCCGACAAGGAAAAGAAGGAGAGCGCGCTGTCCGGGATCGAGCGCCAGGTCCAGTTGTCGGAGAAGAGGATTTCCCGGGAAAAGAAGGTGGGGCAGTCGCTTCTGACCGAGAGAAAGAAGGAGGCGAAGCGGCTCGCGGGGATAGAGAGCCGGAAGGAAAAGAAGGAGAAGGAGCTCAAGGCCCTCCGGGCGCGTGTGGCGAGGATGAAGACGCTCGTCTCGCGGATCGAGCGCGAGGTGCGGGAGGCGGAGCGGCGGCGTCCACGGGGAAAGGGGAAGAAAGGCCCCTCGAAGTTCTCCCGCATCCCGGGAGGGCTGGTCGCTCCCGTCCGGGGCAAGGTCGTGGGGCCGTTCGGGAAATACCGGGACCCCGTCTTCGACGTCGAGATGGAAAACCACGGCGTGGAGATCGAGGCTCCCTCCGGGGCCCCGGTCCGGTCGATCGGGAAAGGGGAGGTCGTGTTTTCGGGGACGGTCTCCGGATTCGGCAAGGTACTCATCATCCAGCACGGAACCGGGCTTTTCTCCGTGTATGGCAAGGCGGAATCGTATAGCGTTGCACGCGGGCAGGTCATCGCGCCCGGGCAGAACATCGGACGTCTTCCCGCAAGCCCTAGCGGAAAATCGGTGCTATACTTGGAGCTTCGGGCCGCGGGGACCGCCATCGATCCCGCGGCGGTGATCCCCCTTGCCCGCTAAAGGGGCTGGCAACGTGCGTTCCTTAACAGTTCAGGTTCAAGGAGGAGTTTCATGAAGGGAAGGAAGTGGTTAGGACCTGCGGTCATCATCCTCGTGTTTCTCGTCGGGTTTCTCGCGGGGGATCTCATCGCGGATCGCCCCATCGCCCAGGCGAACGTCGTCTACGAGAAACTGAAGATCTTCGGAGACGTTCTCTCCGCCGTCCAGGTCAGTTACGTGGAAGAACCGGACATGAACAAGATCGTGGAGGGGGCCATCAAGGGGATGCTCCAGACCCTCGACCCGCACAGTTCCTACCTGACCCCGGAGATGCTGAAGCAGGTGGAGGTCGAGACGAAGGGGGTGTTCGGGGGCCTGGGGATCGAGATCGGGATCAAGGACGGCATCCTCACCATCATCGCCCCGATCGAGGACACGCCGGCGGACCTCGCGGGGCTTTTGGCGGGGGACAAGATCGTGAAGATCGAAGACGACCCCACCAAGGACCTGACCGTGATGGACGCGGTCAAGCGTCTCCGGGGCGAGCCCGGGACGCAGGTGACGATCTGGGTGGCGCGGGAGGGCGCCTCGGAGCTTCTGCCGTTTACCATCACGCGTGCCATCATCAAGATAAAGAGCGTGAAAACGAAGGCCCTGGGCGACGGGATCGGCTACATCAAGCTCCTTCAGTTCCAGCAGAACTCCAGCGCGGAGCTGGAAAAAGCGCTCAAGGAGCGGATGAAGGACAAGGAGGGACTGCGCGGTCTGGTGCTCGACCTGCGCAACAATCCGGGGGGGCTGCTGGACCAGTCGGTGAAGGTGGCGGACAAGTTCGTCGATTCGGGGCTGATCGTCTATACCGATGGGCGCATCGAGTCCCAGAAATTCAAATACTCCGCGCACAAGGAGGGTACGCACAGCGGATTCCCGATGGTCGTTCTGGTGAACGCCGGCTCCGCCTCCGCGTCGGAGATCGTCGCGGGCGCCCTCCAGGACCACGGCCGCGCGGTCGTATTGGGGACGCAGACGTTTGGCAAGGGATCCGTCCAGACGATTCTTCCGCTGGAAGACGGCTCGGCTCTCCGCCTCACCACGGCCAGGTACTTCACCCCCAACGGGCGGTCCATTCAGGCGAAGGGGATCGAACCGGACATCATCGTGAGCGACGGGCGGGATGCCCGGGTGGGGCACCCGGGGGCGATCCGGGAAAAGGATATCCGGCGGCACCTCAAGGGAGAGGACGAGGAAGAAGCCGGAAAGACCCCGAAGGAGGGGGCCCCTCCCGCGAAGGAGATCAGGATGAAGAAAGAGGAGCCGGGGGACGGGAAGGGCGGGAAGGAATCTTCCGCCCCGGCCCTGGAGGGGAAAGAGGCGGAGAAGAAGGATATCCAGCTCGAGCGGGCCGTGGACCTGTTGAAAGGGTGGGAGATCTTCAAAACCCGCTATCTCGACAGTGCGAAGGCGTCCTGACGTGGAAAGGTCCTGTAAGGAAGGATGAAGCGTCGAAGGGGCGCAAGGAGAAAGGGGGAGGCCGGGAGGAAGAGGCGGTGGTGGCCGCTGATGTTCTGCGCGTTTCTCGCGGGGCTTTTCACTGTCGGCGTGGCGGTCCTCATGCCGGGGGGAGAAAACAGGAACGGCAAGTCTGCGTCGCTTAAAGGACTCTCCGCGCCGACTGTAGGTCCCGGCGAAAGTGCGCAGGCCGTATCCCCCCCCCCCCGCGATTCCCTGCCTGTAGAGGTCCCGACCCCCCGCCTGGCCATCGTGGTGGACGGTTGCGGGTACGACCCCACGCGGGATGCCGAATGGCTGAAATTCCCGGAAAAGATTACGATGGCGGTCATTCCGTTCGGCCCTTCCTCCCGCCGGCTTCCCCGGGCCGCCCACGAACGCGGCTTCGGCGTGCTGATCCACGCCCCCATGGAGCCCGAGGGTCCCGTTTCGGACCGGACCGATGATTTTCGGTTCCTGCGGGGGATGAGCGGGGAGGAGATGGATGCCCTGCTCGGACGGATGATCGAGGAGAACGCCTGGGCATCCGGTGTCAGCAACCACATGGGGTCCGCCTTTACCTCCGACCCGGAATCGATGGCGACGTTTGCCTCCCTTCTCAAGTCCCGGGGACTGTTCTTCCTGGACAGCGTGACCACATCCCGCTCCGTCGCCGTCCAGGCCGCCCTGCAGGCGGGGATCCCGGTGACAAGACGCGACGTCTTTCTCGATACCGGCATACGGCCGGAGGAGATGCGCCTCCGGTGGAAGAAGGCGCTGTCGATCGCGAAGGAGAAGGGGAAGGCGGTCCTCGTCTGCAACGGGAGGAGGGAATCTCTCCGGGCGATCCTCGACCTCGTCCCGGACTTGGAAACGGAAGGCATCCGGGCCGTGACGCTGGACGAACTGTTCGCAAAGGATCGATCGTCGTGAGCGCGGATTCGCAAGCCCCCCTCTTCCCGCCCGCTGGCCTTTCCGGAGAGGGGGAGACTACGCGGGGGATCGTAAGCGTTACCGAACTGACCGCGCGCATCAGGGGTTCCCTCGAAAGTTCGTTCCGGTTCGTCCGCGTGGAAGGAGAGGTGTCGAACCACAGGCTGTACCCTTCCGGTCACCGGTACTTCTCGCTCAAGGATGAAGGGGCGCAGGTCCGCGTCGTGATGTTCCGGGGCAGGGAGCGGTTCGTCTTCGGAGAGATCCGGGACGGCCAGTCGGCAATCGTCACGGGATCCATCGGCGTCTACGAGAAAAAGGGGGAGTACCAGCTGTACGCCCAGTCCGTCGAGGTGCGCGGGCTCGGATCCCTTCTTCTCGAGCTGGAGAAAAGGAAGGAGAAGCTTTTCGCCGAGGGGCTGTTCGATCCCGCGAGGAAGAGGCCCCTTCCCCGGTTCCCGGCGCGCATCGGGATTGTGACCTCGCGGCAGAGCGCCGCTTTGCGGGACATGATCCGCGTCGCCCGGCGGAGGTGGCCCCCGATCGGGATCACGCTCGCCCCGGCACTGGTGCAGGGGGAGGGGGCGGCCGAAGACATCGCGCAGGCGATGGGCGTTCTCGCCTCCCGCGGCGGGGTCGACATGATCATCGTGGGTAGGGGGGGAGGTTCGGTGGAGGACCTCTGGGCGTTCAACGAGGAGGCGGTCGTAAGGGCGATCGCGGCATCGCCCGTTCCGACGATCAGCGCCGTCGGGCACGAAACCGACTTCACTCTTTCCGATCTGGCGGCGGACCACCGTGCGTCGACGCCCACGGCCGGTGCGCAGATGTCCGTCCCCGACAGGGCCGACGTTTGGGAGCGCGTGACGGCTTTTTCCCTCCGCGTAAGGAAAGCGGAACAGTACGGGAGGGAGACGCTTCGCCGCGAGTATCGGATCGCCGCGGGAGCCCTGTCCGATCCGCGCCCCCTGCTCCAGGCGCGGCGGTACGCCGTTGTGGAGCTGACCGATGGTCTCGTGGAAGGACTCCGGGGAAGATTGCGGGAGGGGAGGGAGAGGGTGGCGGATCTGGCCGGATCCGTGCGCGACCATTCTCCCGCCGCGTGGGTCTCCCGGAAACGGGGGGATCTCGCGGTTCTTGCGGAGCGGGCGGAAAGACAGACGGAGGCGAAGCGGGCGGGTTTGCGGCGGGCGCTCGAGGTCCTCCAGGGAAAACTCGCCGCCCTCGACCCGAAGTCGGTCCTCGTCCGGGGATATGCCATTGCTACGCACAGGGAGACGGGGCGCGCGGTACGGTCTGCTTCCGAGGTCGCCCCGGGCGACGCGGTGGATGTCCGGGTGGCCGACGGCGCGTTCGGCACGGTGGTTAAGGGTCGCAAGGAATGAGGGCGCTGGTCCCCTTCCTTCCTCTTTTCCTCCTTTATGCTCTTTCCGCCCAGGGAGGGGAGGGACCGCCCGTTGCCGCACCGGTGAGGCCTTTCCCGGTCACTCTGTCCACATTTGAGCCCGCCCAGGGAGAACCGGTTCTCGTGGAGGTGTCGCCCCTGCCCCGGGCAGACAGCGTCGTCATGATCTGGAAGGGGAAGGAGGTCCCGATGAAGAAGGACGGGCCGGGTCGTTTCCTGGGGCTATTCGGGGTCGATCTTCTGGAGAAGCCCGGGAAAGCCGTCCTTTCGTTCCGGGCGGCGGGGGATGGGGAAGCCTTCCGGTTCGATGCGGAGATCGTGATCCGGGAGAAAGACTTTCCCGTCCAGGAGATCACCCTCCCGAAGGAGATGACGCAGTTCGACAAGGAGACCCTGGGACGGATCAACCGGGAAGCACGGCGGCTTGCGAAGCGATTCTCACGGGTTTCCTCTCCCCCGGCCTGGAGTTTCCCGTTCCTCCCGCCGGTGGCGGACTTCCGGCCGAAGGGGTTCGGTTCCCGGCGGGTCATCAACGGCGAGCCCCGAAGCCCCCACGCCGGAGTAGACGTGAGCCTCCCGGCGGGGACGCCCGTCGTGGCGATCGCGGGCGGGGTCGTGGCGTTTGCCGGGGAGCAGTTCTTCGGCGGGAATTCCGTTGTGCTGGATCACGGGGGAAGCGTGTTCAGCATCTATTACCACCTGCGGGAATACGCCGTCTCGGAAGGACAGAACGTCATCCGCGGAGAAAGGATCGGCGCGGTGGGCGCAAGCGGCCGGGCGACGGGACCTCACCTGCACTTCAGCGTCCGTGCCGCGGGAGGCCGGATCGATCCCTCGTTGCTGTTTTCCCTTCCTTTGCGTTGACCGATTCCCGGCGCAGGAAATATAATGAAGCATCTCTATGGGGGAACCATGTCGGCAAAGGGGAAAGAGCCTACATTCGAAGAGGCTCTGAAGAGTCTTGAAAACGTCGTCGCCAAGCTTGAGTCGGGGGAGATCAAGCTCGAGGAGTCGATTCGGCTCTTTGAAGAGGGGATGAAACTGTCCTCCTTCTGCCAGAAGCGGCTTGACGACGCCGACAGGAAGATCGAGGTGCTCCTGCGAAAACCGGGCGGGGTCGTCTCCGGGACGGAGGACGAGTCGGACATTCTCCGTGATGAGGAGTGACGTGCAGGCTGCCGTCGCACGGGCGGAGTCGCTTCGCCGGGAGGCGCTTTTTCCCCTCTCGCCGTTCGGCGGTGAGGCGGAAATCCTCCGGGACATCGTCCTGATCGTGGCCACGAGGAGATCGTAGCGGTGACCTTGCAAAGCCTGCTTTCGACGATTCAGTCTCCGGAGGACCTGAAGAAGGTTCCGATGGAGAAACTTCCGGTGGTCGCGAAGGAAATCCGGGAGACGATCGTGCAAAGCGTCGCCCACACCGGCGGCCACCTTGCGTCGAGCCTGGGCGTCGTGGAACTGACGATCGCCCTCCACTATGTCTATTCGTCTCCGCACGACCGGATGATCTGGGACGTCGGCCATCAGGCATACGCCCACAAAATTCTCACGGGGAGGAGGGACGTCTTTCCCACGCTGCGCACCTACGGGGGGATCTCCGGTTTCCCGCGCATCGCGGAGAGCCCGTGCGACGCGTTCGGGACGGGGCACTCCGGCACGTCCATCTCCGCCGCACTCGGGCTGGCTGTGGCGAGGGACCTGAAGAAGGAGTCCCACAAGGTCGTGGCGGTGATCGGCGACGGGTCGCTCACGTCCGGCCTCTCCTTCGAGGGCCTGAACCAGGCCGGCCACCAAAAGCGGGATCTCATCGTGATCCTGAACGACAACGAATGGTCCATCTCCCCGAACGTCGGGGCTCTCTCGGGGTACTTGAACCGGATGATGACGGGGAAGTTCTATACCTCCTTCCGGAAGCGCGTCGAGACGCTGCTCAAATCGATGCCCCACGGGAAGATGCTCGCCCGGATCGCGAAAAAGGGCGAGGAGCTCACCAAGGGGTTCATCGTCCCGGGGCTGCTCTTCGAGGAGCTCGGATTCACCTACGTCGGCCCCATCTCCGGCCACAATCTCGATGACCTCGTCAAAACCTTCCAGAACCTGGAAAACCTCGAGGGACCCGTCCTTGTCCACGTGGTGACCTCGAAAGGGAAAGGGTACCCGCCGGCGGAGGCCAATCCCGAGAGGTTTCACGGCGTGGGGCCGTTCAACCCCATCACGGGGAACAGTGCGGGGACGGGGACTCTCCCCACGTACACGGACGTTTTCGAATCCGCCATCCTGGGGATCGGCAGGGAGAATCCGGACGTGGTGGCGATCACCGCCGCGATGTGCAGCGGGACGGGCCTGATCAAGTTCCGCGAGGCCTTCCCGGACAGGTTCTTCGACGTCGGCATCGCCGAGGCGCACGCGGTCACCTTCGCCGCGGGGCTTGCCCGGGAGGGAAAGATCCCCGTGGTGGCGGTCTACTCCACGTTTCTCCAGAGAGCATACGATCAGATCGTCCACGACGTCTGCCTGCAGAACCTTCCCGTCGTCTTCGCCGTCGACCGGAGCGGGATCGTCGGCGCGGACGGGGCGACGCACCAGGGGCTTTTCGATCTTACGTATCTGCGCCACATCCCGAACATGTCGCTGATGGCGCCGAGAGACGAGGCGGAGCTGGTCCGGATGCTCCGGACCGCCGTATCCGCCGGAAGACCCGCCGCCATCCGGTATCCCCGGGGGGTGGTCCAGGGGGTCGACATCCCCGCGGATCCGAAGCCCGTCCCGTGGGGGAAGGGGGAACTGCTCGTCGTCGGAAAGGACATCCTCATCATCGCCATAGGGTCCACGGTGCCCACCTCCCTCTACGCCGCGGAGGAGCTTAAAAAACGTGGCTTCTCGGCAGCCGTGGTGGACGCCCGTTTCGTCAAGCCGATGGACGCCTCGCTCATCGTCCCCCTTGTCCAGCGGATCGGGCGGGTGCTGACGGTGGAGGAGAACGCCCTTGCGGGGGGATTCGGGAGCGCCGTCCTTGAAATGCTCGAGGAGCACGATGTCGTTCCCCAGGCATTCCGCCGTATCGGCGTGCCGGACACTTTCATGGAGCACGGGTCGCAGGCCGAGCTGCGCGAGGCGTACGGCCTGACAGACGATGCGATGATCGCGGAGGCGGTGCGCCTCTGTTCGCAGGGGCGGAACCTGCTCCCGTCGATTTTCAACGGCATCCGGTCCCGTCTCGAGAAGATTGTCTGAACCCGCGACCCGGAGGAGCCGGACCTCCCGCGCGGGAAGGGGGGGACGGAACCGCCTGGACCAGGAGATGGTCGCCCGGGGCCTGGTGCAGACGCGGGCGAAAGCGCAGGGGCTGATCCTTGCCGGCCGCGTTCTCCTCGCGGGCAAGGTCGAAACGAAATGCGGGGCAGCCGCGGGTCCCGACCAGGAGATCGCCGTCTCCCCGTCGCCCAGGCCGTTCGTCTCCCGGGGCGGAGAGAAGTTGGCCGGCGCACTGGATGACCTGGGGATTTCC
>DAOUUI010000114.1 GCA_030668225.1 Deltaproteobacteria bacterium | reverse complement strand
GGTCATCGACCAGGACCACGCCCGTTCCCTCTACCTCCTGGCGGGAATCCTGGCTGCGACGGGAGACAGGGAAAAGGCGATTTCCCTGTATTCCCGAGCGGTATCGGACAACCCGGACATCGAGGAAGCCTACGTCCACCTTTCCATGCTCTATGCCGAGAAGGGGGATTTTGGCAAGGCGGAGGAGTCCCTGAACACCCTGGTCGAGAGGAATCCGGAATCGTTCCTCGCCTACTATTACCGGGGGAGGATCCTGGCTGCACAGGACAAGTTCGACGCAGCGCTTTCCGACTTCGACCGGTCGCTCTCGATTCACCCGGCGTTCGAAGGCGCGCTCATCGACTCCGGGGGGATTCTCGAATTAATGGGGCGTCATGCGGAGGCGGAGGAACGGTACAGGAAGGCGCTTGCGCTAAACCCGGGGAACCCGGCCGTCCGGGAGCGTCTCGGGCGTGTCCTCATCCTGGAGAAGAAGATCGACATGGCGGTCGACCAGTACGAGGAACTGAAGAGATTCTCGTCGGGGGACCTCGATTTCCGGACGAGGCTCGGGCTTCTCTATCTCGACCGCGACCGGTACGACGACGCGATCAACGAGTTTCTTTTCGTGCTCGCGGCCAAACCGGAGGACAGCCGGGTGCGGTTCTTCCTCGGGACCGCCTACGAGGAGAAAGGACTGCTCGCGGAGGCGGAAAAGGAATTCCGGGCGATCCCGGACTCGTCGCCGGTGTACCGGGACGCGATGCTCCACCTCGCGATGTCTCTCGGCCGCCAGGAGCGGGTCGACGAAGCGATCGGGGTGACCGAAAAACTGCGGGAGAAGTTCCCGGACGACGTCCAGCTGCTGATCTTCCTGGGGACCCAGCTGGAGGAGGCGAAGAGGTACCAGGAGGCCCTGGCCGTTCTCACCAAGGCGGTGCAAAAGGAGCCGAAGAACGCCTCGGGCCAGTTTTCCCTCGGGGTGATCTACGACAAGCTGGGAGACCTCGACAAGCTCATCTCGTCCATGGAAAAGGCGATCGAACTCGATCCGGAGCATGCGACGGCCATGAACTACCTGGGGTACACCTACGCGGACCGGAACATGCGTCTCGAGAAGGCGGAGTCCCTGATCCGCCGTGCCCTGGAGATCCGGCCGGACGACGGATATTTCATCGACAGTCTCGCCTGGGTGTATTACCGGATGGGTGACTACCCGCGCGCAGAGGCCGAAATCCGCCGCGCTCTCTCTTTCATCCCCGACGACCCCATCATTCTCGAGCACACGGGGGACATCCTGTCCAGCGAGGGGAAAAAGGAAGAGGCCGCGGTCTATTACGAAAAGGCGATTTCCCACGGGCATGAGAAGCCCGAAGAGATAAAGGGCAAGCTGAACCGGATCCAGAAGGCGGGCTCCACAGCGAAGTGAAGGTGGAACACGCCTTTCCGAGGAACCTCCCTGTAGCCCGGGGGGATCGTGGCGTGGCGGCGTGCCACGCACTGTTTTTCCTTGCCGTGGGTGTATTCGCGCTTGTGGCCGGTTGCGCCCCGGCCCGGCAGCGCCTGGTCGGAGAGGAAGCAAGGGCGGCAGCCGTGTTCTTCACCTCCGCCGCGGACGTTTCCTTTCCCCTCCGCGCCTCGTTTTCGGGGATCGCCGAAATCTCCGGGCGGTCCGTTCCTGTTCTCGCCGGCCTCTTGTCCCGGACCGAGTCGGAAGAGATCCTGGGGGTCTACGATCCCATGGGACACGCGGTACTGTTTCTCCATAACGAAGGGGGAATCATGTTTGTCACCCGCGGTCCTGCCGCAAAGGAGTTCCCGCCGGAGGATGTTCGTCCCCTGGATGCCGGGCCGGTATCGCTCGGGCGCATTCTTTCGGGCGCCCCCGGGTACCCCGCCGCCGGGGGAGAGGCCAGCATAACGGAGAGCGGGGCGTGGGTCCTCGCGGGAAGAGGGCAGACGCTTTTTTCCGACCCGTCGCGGCGTGTTCTCTCCCGGGCGGAATATGATATTTCTGGAAAGCGCGTCACCGTGACGTACCCGGGGAGGAATTCCCCCGGTCCGCCCCGGACAGTGGAGGTCGAGGTCATGGGGAACAAGGTCGTGTTCCGGAGGGACGCGGAATGAAGATCGCCCGGATCGTGGTTGCCGCACTGGCCGTGGTACTGCTTGCCGGTTGCGCGAAGAAAGAAAAGGAAGCAGGAGGCGCGGCAGGCACGGGAGCCCCGGCCATCGGGGACGCCATCGTCCAGGGGAGCATCGGTGACGTAAGCGGGTTCCTCACGGCGGTCACCTCCGACTCCGCCTCCCACACGGCGGCGGGCTATGTCTTCAACGGGCTCGTCCGGTACGACAAGGACCTCAAGCTCGAAGGAGAGCTGGCCGAGTCCTGGGAGGTTTCTCCCGACGGGAAGAAGATCACCTTCCACCTCCGGAAAGGGGTGCGCTGGCAGGACGGAACACCGTTCACGTCGGAAGACGTCCTGTTCACCTACCGGAAGATGATCGACCCGAACACCCCGACAGCCTACGCGGAGGATTTCAAGCAGGTAACGCGCGCCGAAGCCCCCGATTCGCACACGTTCATCGTCGAGTACGAAAAGCCGTTCGCTCCCGCTCTTGCCTCCTGGGGGATGCACGTCCTCCCGAAGCACCTGCTCGAGGAGTACCCCGACATCTCGAAAAGCCCCTTGAACAAGAAGCCTGTGGGAACGGGGCCATTCCGGTTCATGGAGTGGAAGACCGGGGCGAAGACGGTCTTCGAGGCGAACCCGGACTACTTCGAGGACAGGCCGTACCTCTCCCGCGTTATCACCCGCGTGATTCCGGATACGGCCACCATGTTCCTCGAGCTCAAGTCGGGCGGGGTCGACATGATGGGGCTTACTCCCATCCAGTACACGAGGCAGACGGAGACGGAAGAGTTCCGGAAATCGTTCAACAAGTACCGGTACCTGTCCTTCGCGTACACCTATCTTGGGTTTCGGCTCTCCCATCCCCTCTTCTCGGACAAACGGGTTCGGCAGGCATTCGCCTACGCAATCCATAAAAAGGAGATCATCGACGGCGTCCTCTTCGGACTGGGGCAGGAAGCCACGGGGCCATACTTACCCCGGACCTGGGCGTATAACCCCGATGTGAAGAAATACCCCTACGATCCGGAAAAAGCGAAGGCGCTCCTGGCGGATGCGGGATGGAAAGACACGGACGGGGACGGAATCCTTGATAAGGGGGGAAGGGATTTCGCGTTTACGGTCCTGACCAACGCCGGGAACGATAGCCGCGCCAAGACGGCCGCGATCATCCAGCAGAACCTCGCCGCCGTCGGGGTCAAGATGGAGATCCGGACACTGGAGTGGGCCGCCTTCATCAACGAGTTCATCGACAAGCGCAAATTCGATGCGGTGATCCTCGGTTGGAGCCTCAGTCAGGATCCCGACCAGTACGACATCTGGAGCTCGAAGAAGACGGGGCCGAAGGAGTTCAACTTCGTCGGATTTGCGAATGACGAAGTGGACCGGCTGCTCGAGGAAGGGCGACGCACCTTCGACATGGAGAAGCGTAAAAAAGCGTACTACCGGATCCAGGAGATCATGGCGGAGGAGCAGCCCTACGTCTTCCTCTATTACCCGGACTCGCTCCCCGTCGTGCATCAGCGCATTCAGGGGATCGAGCCGGCGCCTGCGGGGATCTCCTACAACTTCATCAAGTGGTATGTCCCTGCGGCCCGGCAGAGGTACACCACCTTCCAGCAATAGGGGACGGATGCTCCGCTATATCGCCCGCCGCTTGCTGCTCACGGTCCCGCTCATCATCGGGATCAGCCTCATCTCCTTTCTCGTCATTTACGCGGCTCCCGGGGGGCCGGTGGAGATGGCGACGGACCTGAACCCCAAGGTCACGGCGGAGGCGAGGGAGAGGCTGAAGTCCTATTACGGCCTGGACCAGCCGGTTCACGTTCAGTACGTGCGGTGGCTCGGACGCATGGCCACTCTCGACTTCGGCCAGAGTTTCTCGCGCGACGGAAGGCAGGTCTCGGAAAAGATCGCGGAACGGATCCCGGTGACGCTGTCGATCAACGTCCTGTCGATGTTCCTCATCTTCCTGGTCGCGGTCCCCCTGGGGATCTATTCCGCGGTTCGGAAGGACTCGTGGTTCGACAGGATCTCCACGGTGGTGGTATTCACGGGATTTGCCGTCCCGACCTTCTGGCTTGCTCTTCTCCTCATGATGCTCTTCGGCGTCCAGCTCGGGTGGCTCCCCATTTCGGGACTTGTGTCCCTGGAGTATGAATCCTTTACCTTAGTGGGGAAGATATGGGACCGGGTGAGGCACCTCATTCTGCCGGTTTTCGTCTCGGCGTTCGGAGGACTGGCCGGACTTTCACGCTACATGCGGTCCAACATGCTCGAGGTGATCCGGCAGGACTACATCGCTGCCGCCCGGGCGAAGGGGCTCCCCGAGCGAAAGGTCGTGTTCCGCCACGCGCTGCGCAATGCCCTTCTTCCCTTCATTACCATCCTGGGGCTTTCCGTGCCGGGCCTTCTTGGCGGATCGGTCATCTTCGAGTCGATCTTTGCCATCCCGGGGCTCGGGCAGCTCTTCTACCAGGGCGTCCTGTCCCGCGATTACCCGCTGATCATGGGTTCTCTGGTGATCGGCGCATTCCTTACCCTGACCGGGAACCTGCTGGCCGACGTCGGGTACGCGTATGCAGACCCGCGGATCCGGACGGAGTGACATGATGGCGGCGGGGTCGACCTCCATGTTCCGGGATTTCCTCCGGAGGCTCTTGAAAAATCGCCTGGCGGTGGCGGGGGCGATCGTCGTTTCCTTCCTGTTCGTCGTTGCGGCGTATCCGCCCGCTTTTGCACCTCATGACCCCAGCCGCATCGATGTCCGGAAGATCCTGGAGCCGCCCTCTGCGGAG
Source organism: Deltaproteobacteria bacterium (assembly GCA_030668225.1). Taxonomy (GTDB): domain Bacteria; phylum Desulfobacterota; class Deferrimicrobia; order Deferrimicrobiales; family Deferrimicrobiaceae; genus CSP1-8. The sequence goes on along the minus strand of DAOUUI010000114.1, from coordinate 728 downwards.
CATCCCCTGGGGACCGACGAACTGGGTCGGGACGTCCTCTCGCGGATGGTCCACGGGGCCAGGATCTCCATGGAGGTCGGATTCGTGGCCACAGGGATTGCAACGGTCATCGGTCTCTTCGTGGGGCTCATCGCGGGTTTCTACGGGAGGTGGGTGGACGCCGTTCTGATGCGGTTCGTAGACATTATGCTCTGTTTTCCCTCCTTCTTCCTGATCCTCGCAGTCGTCGCGTTTCTCGGGCCGTCGATCATCAACATCATGGCGATCATCGGACTCACCTCCTGGATGGGAGCCGCAAGGCTCGTCCGGGCCGAGATGCTCTCCCTGAAGGAGAGGGACTTTGTGGCGGCGGCCAGGGCCCAGGGGGCCGGGGACTTGCGAATCATCTTCCGGCACGTTCTCCCCAACGCGCTTGCCCCCATACTCGTATGGGCCACCCTGGGGGTTGCCGGCGCCATCCTCGTGGAGTCGAGCCTCTCTTTCCTGGGGATCGGCGTGCAGCCCCCCACGCCGTCCTGGGGGAACATGCTCACTGCAGGCAAGGACAACATCGAGTTCGCGTGGTGGCTCTCCGTCTATCCCGGCCTGGCCATTCTGGTCACCGTCCTCGGCTACTACCTCCTGGGCGAGGGGATCCAGGACGCCGCCGACCCGCGGCTCAAGGGGAGGTAAGGGATGCCCCGACCTAAGAACAGGGACGTTCCTAAGAACTCTTCCTCCCCTGCGGC
>DAOUUI010000210.1 GCA_030668225.1 Deltaproteobacteria bacterium | reverse complement strand
CTCGTAATCAAGGAAGGTAGCGGACATGGTGCGCAGGCGGGCGATGGAGCGACTGGCCTGCTCGAGAAGGTGCACGGACTGGGAATCCCGAGATTCCACGCATCTTTTCTTTACCACTTGTTGATACCCGTCGAGGACCGTGAGAGCCGAGTTGAAATCGTGGGCGGCAGTGGAGATGAGAAAGCTCTTGAAATCAGAGATGTCTTTTGCTCTGTCGAATTCCGCCCGACTTTTGGCAAGGAGCTTGCGGGTCTCGTTCTCCTGTTTCTCCCCTTCGAGGGTCAAATTGAGCTTTTCGATGGACCGTGCGACCGAGTGGCACAGGATGTCCTTCAAAACGGGTTTTCGCAGGAAATCGTAAGCCCCCTGCTTCAACGCCTCGATGACCGATTCGAGGGAGGGGGAGTGTGCGAGGAGCGTGAACGGAACATGCGGGTATTTCTTGAGAGACTCCCTCAGGAATTCCAGAGCAGGATGTTTTTTCACCTTCAGATCGGACAGAACGACGGCTTTCCCTTTGAAGCCTTCAAGCGTGGCAGCTGCCGCTTCCAGATCGGATACAGTGGACACGGAATATTTCGCGTCGGTAAGCGTCCTGCCTGCGAAATCGAGGAAGGTCGGATCGTCGTCAACCAGCAGAACGCGAAGAATTTCCATGATGGTACGATTCTACCACAAGACCTCCCGACCACGAACGAGGCGGCGTTGCCCGACGAGGTGGAAACGCATGCCTGATAATCCCGGATCGGCCGCCGAAAGAATGCGGGGAAGGAAAAGATGGTGGCGGTGCAGGGACTTGAACCCCGGACACTGCGGATATGAGCCGCATGCTCTCACCAACTGAGCTACACCGCCACACGTGCAGGAGCCCTAAATTATAAGCCGACGGCGTACCGTGTCAAACCGGTTTTTCCTTCGGGGGGATGGGGGCTACTTCACCCAGAAGAGACGCCATTCCCCGAACTTCCCGAGGATCTTCGCCTTGTCGCGGGATGCAACCCCGATGCGGATCGATTTCCCTCCGGGAGGGACGTCGAGGAAAGCATCCATCGCCGGTGAGTCGAACTGGGGAGTCCGCCAGGCCAGCGCCAGCCTGTCGCTTAGCTGGCCGAAGCAAAGCACCTCTGCGCTTGCGTAGATCCGTATGTTCTCGAAGAACCCGCCGACCTGCACGATGTTGTTCACCAAAACGATTTCGTCGTCCTTGTCCCCGTCAAGATCCGCGCTGAACAGCCTGCCGGGGAGGGAGAGCCTTCGCACTTCCCTTCCTTCCGAGCCACCGGGCAGTCCTGCGACACCGGCTTCGAGGAAGAGATCGGTCCCGGTGACCGCGTCGATGCTCTCCCATATCTTTACTCCTTTTTCGTCGAGAAGCAGGAGCCTTTCCCCTTCCCCCAAAGCCACGAACCGAAGTCCTCCCTGGAAATTCACGGGGACGAAGGAGTAGATCCACGTGCCCGCAGGGAGTGGTATCGGGGCCTCCGGTTCCGGAGCCTCTCCCGTTCCGTTCCAGTTCACGGCGAGACGGAAGATGGGTCCCTTGAATATCTCCAGGGAATCGGAAACCTGCCCGAGGAGGACGATCCCGTCGGATCCCAGGTCCACCGTGCGAAGGAAATAGGGGATGTCAGCCGCGATGCGCAGGTACTGTTTCCCGTCAAATTCCCAGACGTCCGAGACTGCCCTTCCGGAGAGATATCGGACTGCAATGACCTCGCCGATGCCATTCCGGTTCAGGTCTGCAATGTCGATGTGGATAATTCCCCCCCGTTTTTCCACGATCCTGGTTTTCTCGATCAGGTTCTCTCCCTCCACCCGGTAGAGTACGATGGAGTCGGGGTACGCCGCGGCGATCTCGGGTTTCCCGTCAAGGTCGGTGTCCCCTTTCGCGAGCGAGACGACCTCCCCGGGGATATTTCTGCTGCGGCTGACCGTGCCGGAAAGGGACGGGATCTTTCTCCGGGTATCCCCCTCGCCGATCTGCCCGTCGCCGAAAAAATAAAGTTTCAGTTTTGCAGACGCCTCGATTGCCAT
>DAOUUI010000235.1 GCA_030668225.1 Deltaproteobacteria bacterium | reverse complement strand
GTGCGCGCCCGCCACATCCTGGTAAAGGTGGCCCCCGGAGCCGGGGAGGAGGGGAAGCGCGCCGCCCGGGAAAAGATAGGGGCCATCCTGGAGGCGTTGCGCGCCGGTGGAGACTTCGCGGAAGTTGCCAGGAAACGCTCCGAGGATTCGACCGCCGCCCGGGACGGCGACCTGGGGACCTTTCCCCGCGGCACCATGGTGAAGCCATTCGAGGACGCGGCATTCGCCCTCGAGGCGGGCTCGGTCTCGGATCCGGTCGAGACCCCCTTCGGCTATCACATCATCAAGGTGGAGGAACGGATCCCGGAGAGCACCGTGCCCGAGGAGGCGGCGCGGGAAAGGATCCGCTCCTACCTTAAAGGAGTCAAGGCGAGGGAGGCGGTGCAGGCGGAACTCTCGCGCTTGCGCGCCGAGGCGAAGATCGAGATTCTCGTGCCGTTGTAGCAAGTCGCGGCCTCCCGTGCCCCGAGGAGTCAAAGTGACGTGATGCGAACCCGTGCGGCAACCCTTCTCTACGCTCTCGTCCTTCTTGCGGCCGCCGTGGCGACCGCCGCGGGGCTCTCGGACGAGCAGCGGCGGGGAAAGCGGATCTACCTGGAGGGGAAGGGTCGGCACAGGATTGCCGCTTTTCTTCTGAGCGCCGGCATCAAGGCCCCCGGGGCGAGCTTCCCGTGCATCAACTGCCACCTGGCAGGGGGGACGGGACAGCTCGAGGGGGGAGTTCAGTCCTCGGACATCACCTGGTTCCACCTGACTAAGGAGTTTTCCGGGAAGCGTCCCTCCGGGCGTGTTCACCCGCCCTATGATGGCGAATCGGTCGTGACGGCGATCACCAGCGGACTGGATCCCGCCGGGAACGAGCTGGACCCGGCGCACCCCCGCTACGAGATGGAGCGGGAGGACCTGGATGATCTTGTCGCCTACCTGAAAGTCATGGACCGCGAGCCGGTCCCGGGGGTGACCGACAACGAGGTCCGCGTGGGGATCCTCCTCCCGGAGACGGGGCCATTGGCGGAGGCGGGCCGGGAGGTGCGTTCGCTGCTGTCGGGGTATTTCGCCGAGGTGAACGCGCGGGGCGGACTGTACGGCCGTTCGCTCGTCCTCGCGCCCGTCCCTTATGACCCCTCCCGGGGAAATGGCGCCCTCCCGGCGGCCCGGGCGGCCGTGGATTCCGAGGACATCTTCTGCTTCCTGGCGAACGTGGCGGGGCAGGCAGGCGACGACCCGGCAAAGTACCTTACGAAGAGGAAGGTCCCGGTGCTCGTCCCGCTCCTCTCCGCGCCGGAGAGCGGCTATGCGACGGGCCGGTACACCTTCCACATCTTCGCCAGCATCCGCGACCAGGCGAGGGTGATGACGGACTTCCTGGCGGAACGCCTGAAAGCGCCCGGGAACCGGGTGGGGCTCCTCTACGCTTCGGACAGCTCCGGCGAGGGGGGGGCCGCGGGTGCGAGGGAGCAGGCGAAGAAACACGATTTGGTTCTGGGGCCGGAGATCCCGTTCTCCCCGGGGACGTTTTCCGCCGCCGATGCGGTAAGTCGCCTCCGGGCAGATGACGTAAACGCGGTCCTCTTTTTCGGAGGCCCGAGGGAGGCACTTGCCTTC
>DAOUUI010000188.1 GCA_030668225.1 Deltaproteobacteria bacterium | reverse complement strand
GTCGACGCGCTGGAACGGGCGTATCGAACGGTGGAGGGGAGATTTCGGAAACAGGAAACCCGGGGTGACCGCCGGAGGAAGATGCTCATCGAGTTCATCCTGTCCGGGGAGACGGCCATCGTCGCCTTCCTCGACCCCGATATCGAAGGGGACTTCGGGGGTTTTCGCATCGGGAGAAGAGAACTCCTCGAGATCCTTCCCTTATCCCGCCATTATGTCCGGGAAAACATGCACGAAATCGCGATAGACTCCATGGACTTGAGCCGCCGGGAGGCGGAGGAGATGCTGAAACCTTTGCTCCCCCCGGCTCTCCAACAAGAGGGGGAGAAGAGGGAACGGGATGAGAAATAGAAGGGGGTCGCCATGAGGCTATCCGTCGCCACGAATTTCGACCCGGCGCTGGTCGAGGCGATGAAAGAATATCCGGTCGTAGAGCTTTTCGGAAAGCTCCGGGAGGACGCCGTCGGCGGGGGCCGGGCGCCGTACCAGCTGGCGCGCGTCTCCCGGAAGCGTCTCGCAGACCATGTGCGGCAAGCCCGCCTGGCCGGGATCGATTTCAACTATCTCCTCAACGCCTCCTGCCTCGGGAACCGGGAGATGACGAGAACGGGACAGAGGGAAATCGAGGAGCTTTCCGGCTGGCTCTGCGAGATCGGCGTCGCCTCGGTGACGGTGTCTTCGCCTTACCTGCTGAAGCTCATCAAGACCCGGTATCCGAAACTCAAGGTCCGCGTTTCGGTCTTCGGGGGGGTAGACAGGGTCCGCAAGGCCCAGATGTGGGAGGAGCTGGGAGCGGACTGCATCGTGCTCGACAGCATCCTGGTCAACCGGGAACTCGGGGCGCTGGAGCGAATCCGAAAAAGCGTTCGGTGCGACCTGGAGCTCCTGGTCAACAACAACTGCCTCTCGGGGTGCGCTCTCTCCCCCATGCACATGAACGCGCTGTCCCATGCCGGACAGTCGTGGAACGGGAACCGGGGGTTTTTCATCGACTGGTGCTTCCTCCAGTGCACGGAGATGAAGCTGCGCGACCCGGTCAACTATCTCCGGTCGGAATGGATTCGCCCCGAAGACCTGCACGTCTACGAGGATCTTGGGTACGACCTCTTCAAGATCGCCGAGCGCGACATCCCGACGCCGTTCATGGTCAAAAGGGTCCGGGCATACGCCGGGCGGAGGTACGACGGGAACCTCCTCGATCTCATCCAGCCCTATGCCTTCCATGGGGTGAAGGAAAACGACCGGTATTACCGGCGCGGCCCGGGATGGATCCTGCGCTTTCTCCTGCGTCCCTTGCTTGTGAATCCCGCGCGGATGATGCTTCTCAAGCGCGTAGCCGATCTGCGGCACATGACGCGGCCCCTTGCGGGGGAGGCTCCCGTCTATATCGACAACCGGGCCCTCGACGGGTTCCTGGATCGTTTCCGGGAATCCGGTTGCCGCGACGTCGACTGCGGGGAATGCCGGTGGTGCCACGAATTCGTCCCGAAGGCCGTTCGCATCGACGAGGCCCACCGCGCGCAGGTCCTTAAGGCCTACGACGAGTTGTTCCGGGCGCTCCACGACGGGAGCATGTGGAAGTATTTCCCCGAAAGGGACGGCGCGGAAGGTCCGCTTTTCCCACGCCCCTCCCTGGCGGGGGCGGGCGACGAGGGAGACGAGGAAGGGTGATGGCGCGGCTTAAGCCGATGGGCAGGGATACCCTCCGCGTCCCGGAGAGTAAAAAGCTCTACAACGAGCTTCACTTTTCCGAGGCGGCCCCTCGGTACGACACGGCCACGCGCGCCATGTCGCTGTTTCGCGACGCCGCGTGGAAGACACATCTGGTCGGCTCGCTGCCGGAGATCTCAAAGCCTTTGTGCGTGGACATCGCGTGCGGGACGGGCGACGTCTCCTTTCTCCTGGCGCAGCGGTATCCGGAAGGCCGGACCGTGGGGCTGGACATCGCAGAGCCGATGCTTGGCATCGCCCGGGAGCGAAATCGCCACCCCAATCTCCGTTTCATACGGCAGGACATGTGCGCAATGGAATTCCAGGAAGGGTCCGTCGACATCGTCACGGGTAGCTACGCGCTGCGAAACGCACCGGATCTCACGCGCGCCATAGGCGAAATCCGGCGGATCCTGAAGCCGGGCGGCACAGCCGCGTTTCTCGATTTCTCGAAGCCCCGGAGCGGCTTTTTCCGAATCCCCCAATACCTGCTCCTGCGGACGTGGTGCGGCTCCTGGGGGCTGATCCTCCACGGGAACCACGAGATCCACGGGTACATCGCGGCAAGCCTTGCGGCGTTCCCGGACAGGGGGAATCTTCTCGACCTCTTCGCTTCGAGCGGCTTTGCCCTTGTCCTGGCGAAGCGGTTTTTCCTCGGTATCACGGAACTGCTGGTGTTTCGTCGATTGACCCGGTGAGGCCGGGAAAACGGGTTCCGGCAAAGCCCCGACCCGGGAGCTGCCCCGCAGGGGGGGGTAGCCCCGTTCCTACTTGATTTTCAGTTTCTGCCGCGCCTCGTAGACCTTTTGGGAGGAAAGCTTCTTTCCCCGCTGGGCCTTTACCTCGGCGGCGGTGAACTTCTTGTGTCCCTTGGGCAGCATCTTGTCGTTTCCCCAGCTGGCAAGGACATAATTCAGCACTGCCGCGATCT
>DAOUUI010000104.1 GCA_030668225.1 Deltaproteobacteria bacterium | reverse complement strand
GTCACCGGCCCGTGAATTCCGGCTTCCGCTTCTCGGCAAACGCCTTCTTCCCCTCCTTAAGGTCCCGGCTCTCCATGCAGCGTCGGATCCATCCTTCCGCCTCTTCCGCGTCGCCTGGGGGAAGCCCCCGGAAGGCCATGCACATCGAGAGGATCCGCTTCGTCCCCCGGATGGAGATCGGGGCGTTCTCGGCGATCTCCTTGGCCATTTCGCAGGTCACCTGGACGAGTTCCTCCGGAGGGCACACCCGGTTGACCAGCTTGAGATCGAACGCCCGCCGCGCGCTCACCTTCCGCGCTGTGTAGAACAGTTCCTTCGTCGCGGGCAGCCCGATCGTGTTGACGAACCGCATAAGCCCCGCCGGCCGGTAGATGACCCCCAGGCGCGCAGGCGTCATTCCGAAGACCGCCTGGTCGGAGGCGATGCGGATGTCGCAGGCGATCGCCATCTCCAGCCCGCCGCCGAAGGCGAAGCCGTTGAGCATGGCGATCACCGGGGCGGGAAAGGACTCGACCGACCGGATCATGTCGTCGAAGGGGTTCGAGGAAAGCAGGACCTGCTCCTCGCCGGACCCGCCCGCCGGGATCGCGCCGATGTCGTACCCCGCGCAGAACGCCTCCTCCCCTTCTCCGCGGAGCACCACGCACCGCGTCTCTTCGCCTGCCAGGTCCCCGAAGGCATTCCGGAGCTTGGCCATTATCTTCAGGTTCAGCGCATTCTTCTTGGCGGGGTGGGAAACGGTGACGGTCGCTACCGACCCCTCCCTGTCGACGATTACTCTGCCCTCCATCCCTTAACTCCCGTTCCGCCCTTGATTTCCGCGGGCCTCCGTTTCTTTATAGGAGAAACCCCGGCCGACCGCAACGAGATTGACAACCCCCCCGGCGAATCCTATAATCCCAAAACATCATTTTATTGCTTGCCTGCCCACCATCCGGGAGAAAAGGAGGACCTTAAGCCATGGCAGGAGAATACCCGAAAGAGGCAACGCTCAAGGACGGAACCACCATCCTGCTCAGGCCCTTCGAGAGGAAGGACAAGGACGCCCTTGTAGCCTTCTTCCAGAAGCTGCCCGAGGCCGACCGGCTGTTTCTCAAGGACAACGTCACCGACCCTGCCGTGGTGGAACGCTGGGCCACGGAGCTCAACTACGACAAGGTCTTCCCCCTCCTTGCATGGCGGGGAAATGATGTGATCGCCGACGCCACCCTCCACAAGAACCTCGGGGGGTGGATGAAGCACGTCGGGACGATCCGGATGGTCGTGGCGAGAGAGTTTCACAAGCACGGGGTAGGGAGCATCCTGGCGAACGAGCTCTTTCTGCACGCCCTGAAATCCGGGCTGGAGAAGATCGTCGCGGAGATGATGGAAACCCAGCATGGGGCGAGGAAGGTATTCGAGAAGCTCGGCTTCAAACTGGAGGCGACGTTCCACGGGCACGTGCGCGATCAGATCGGCGTCCGGCACGACCTCCTCGTGTTTACGAAGGACCTCGAGGATTTCTGGGCGAACATCCAGACCCACGAATACTTCTCCTACCCTTCACGCGACATGGAGGGAGGCTAAGAACATGGACGTTCCTAAGAACTCGGGAGATGTCGAGGGGAGTTCTTAGGAACGTCCCTATACTTGGGAGAGGACCGCAAGAGCGGCCGCCGCCTCCGAGGCCGCCTTCGTTAAAGCGACCGCGGCCGGAGAGTCGGGGGCCTTCGTAACAATCGGGACGCCCGCGTCGGAGGCCTCCCGGAGCGTCGCCTGGAGCGGCACCTCTCCCAGGAACCGAAGCCCCATCTGCCGGCACGTCTCCACAGCTCCCCCGTGGCCGAAGATCTCACTTCTTCCGTCGCAGTGCGGACAGAGGAAGTAGCTCATGTTCTCGATCACGCCCAGGATCGGAATGCCGACCTTCTCGAACATCCGGACCGCCTTCTTCACGTCGATCAGCGCCAGGTCCTGCGGCGTAGTGACCACGATCGCCCCCGCGACCGGGGTCATCTGGACCAGCGAGAGCGGGACATCCCCCGTCCCCGGGGGGAGGTCGATGACAAGATAGTCCAGCTCCCCCCACTTCGTTCCGTGGAGGAACTGCGAAAGGGCCTGCATGAGCATCGGGCCCCGCCAGATGACGGGGGAGTCCTCCTCGAGCATGAACCCGATGGAGAGGACCTTGATCCCGTCCACCGTAGCCGGCAGGATCATCCCGTTCTCCCCCATGAGCTGGTGGTTCTTCAGGTTGAGAAGCGTCGGGATCGACGGCCCGTAGATGTCGGCGTCCAGAATCCCCACGCGGGCGCCCGCCTTCCCGAGCGCCACCGCGACGTTCGCGCTGACCGTCGATTTGCCGACCCCCCCTTTCCCCGAGGCGACCGCAAGGATGTTCTTCACACCCTCCACCGGGCGTCTCCCCTCCATCGGGTCCTTCGCCGCCTGTCCGTCCGCACATGCCCGGACGTCCACCGACGAGACCCCGGGGACCGTCATCACAGCCTTCTCGACCGCCTCCTGCATCTCCGACTTCCCCGGGCAGGCTGGCGTGGTGAGAACGAGGTCGAGGGAAACGTCTCCTCCGGAGACGGTCACGTTCCGGATCATGGAAAGACTTACCAGGTCCCGCCCAAGCTCCGGATCCATCACATGGGAGAGAGCGGAAAGAATGCCGTCGACGGTTGCCTTCGGCCGGCCCTCCCTCTTTTTGAACAGGGACATTGCATCCTCCTTCCTCTCTTTCTCTCTTTCTCGGTGCATGATACCACCGGGAGGACCGCCCGGGCCTTGACCGTAGGCAAAATCCCCTTTTTTGCTGAAGCGTTTTCCCCCATCGATTATAGTCAGTAGGATGGCACACTCGCCCACGCGACAGATGAGACGCGCCGCGGCGGTCATGATGGCGTCGGTTTTCCTGAGCCGCATACTCGGATACGCGCGGGACGCGGTGATCGCCTACCAGCACGGGGCGACCCCGGAGACCGACGCCTACTTCGTCGCCTTCACCATCCCGGACTTCCTGAATTACCTCCTGGCCGGCGGTGCCCTCTCGATCACCTTCATCCCGATCTTCGCCCGCTACGTAGCGGAAGGACGTGAGGAGGACGGGTACCGGTCCTTCTCCGTCATCGCCACGGTCATGGGGATCGCGATGTTCTTCTTCATCCTCCTTGGCGAGATCTTCACCGAGGGGCTGATCCCCCTCATCGCTCCGGGATTCCCCCCCGACCAGATCCAAACAGCCGCCCGGCTCACCCGGATCGTTCTCCCGGCGCAAATTTTCTTTTATCTCGGCGGTCTCCTCATGGCGGTGCAGTACGCACGGAACCGTTTTCTCCTTCCGGCGACCGCCCCGCTCATCTACAACGCCGGGATCATCCTCGGGGGCCTGCTGCTCGGGAAGACGATCGGGATGGAAGGATTCGCGTGGGGCGTCCTGGCGGGCTCGTTCGTGGGGAACTTCGTCATCCAGGTGATCGGCGCCCGCCGCACGGGTCTTACGTTCACCCCCCGGTTCGACCTCTCCGACCCCGGCCTGAAGGAATTCGTCCGTTTGTCGATCCCGATCATGCTCGGATTCTCCCTCGTGGTGGTCGACGAGTGGATGACGCGGGTCTTCGGATCGTTCCTCCTCGCGGGGGCCATCACGTGGCTGAACAACGCAAGGCGGCTCATGCAGGTGCCGGTCGGGATCTTCGGCCAGGCCTCCGGCGTCGCCTCCTACCCGTTCCTGTCCGCCCTCGCCGCGCGGGGGGAGAGGGAGGCCATGTGGGAAACCCTGTCGGTCACCCTGCGATGGGTCTTTTTCGTGTCGTGCGCGGCGGCGGCGGTGACGTGCGTGCTGTCCCGCGAGGTGGTGCTCATCGTCTTCCAACGCGGGGCATTCACCATCGAGGACACGCTGCAGACGGCGGCCGCCCTCGCCTTTTTCTCGGTCGGGATTCCAATGTGGTGCGCCCAGACGATCATCTCCCGGGGGTTCTTCGCGCTGAAGGACACGTGGACCCCCACCCTGGTCGGCACCGGCGCGTGGCTTTTAACCCTTCCTGCCTATTACCTGCTGACCCAGCGCATGGGAGTCCGGGGGCTGGCGCTCGCGAGCACAATAGGGATCTCCCTGTACGCCGTGGTCCTGTTCGGAATCCTGATGAGGAGAACGGTGGGAAGGAAAGGAGTTCCGGAGATTTCCGAATACGTCAAGATGGCCGCCGCCGGGACGGCCGCTGCGTGTAGCGGAATGTTCGGCCTTGATTTCCTTTCCCGATGGACCTCCTGGGAGACGTTCACGGGCTCGCTCGTCCGGTTCGCAGCGGGAGGAGCGACCGTGGCGTTAATCTACTTCCTTTGCGCGCTCCTGCTACGGAGCAAAACCGCGAGAACGATCCACAGCAGGAAAGACATGCTCCGCCCGCCCGCCGTCCCTAACGCCCCGGATCCGGGAGAGCCGCCGGCTACAGGCGCATGAACGTGTCCTCTCCCTCAAGGGCCCGCCGCAATCCCGCCCGGTCCGCCACGTTGAATCCCACGCGGCAGTTCCTCCTCCCGAAGAGGGCTTTCGTCCCCCCCACGATCGCCACCCGGGAAAGCTCGATGCGCCTGGTGCGAAAGCCCAGAGTCCCTTTCCCCCACTGGCGGATTTTCAGGAGGATAAGCCCCATCCCGACCTTCTTGGCGCGCCCCTCGCACACGACCCCCACGATCCGAACCGGCTCCCGACTACCCGGGGAGACATGTCGACGCACCTCGGACAGGGCTTTTGCCGTGGAGTTCGCCACGACCACGGCATACCCTTTTCCCTCGGCAATCGACCTGATTTCGGCCAGGTCTTCCTTTGCGAGGCAGAATGGGAGAAGCAGGATTTTCTTCATTCGTTTCGTCGACGTCCCGGAAAGGGAACCCGTCCATCATACCCCGATTCCCGCTTCCCCTGGCGGGAAACCCGGAAGACCCTTTTGATTCGCCGCCTCGCCGACCGTATCCTTCTGATCGAAGGGGAAAAAGAGGGGCGGTACCCGCATTCCCACTCGCTGTACATACGCGACGGGGGAGGCATTCTGGTCGACTGCGGGTCGGACATCGGCCAGATCCTCCGCCTGAAGGAAGAAGAAGGGCTCGCGGCGATCCTCATGACCCACTACCACGAGGACCACTTCCTCTTCCTTTCCCGGTTTCCGGACGTGGAGGTGTGGGCGTCCGAAGGCGACGCGCCCGCCCTCGAGTCGCTGGACATCCTTCTTGACTGGTACGGCGTCGCCGGAACCGACAAGGAGCCCTTCTTCCGGGACCTGTTCGCCGGCAAGTTCCCCTACCGGCCGCGCACCGTCGCCCGCCGACTCGCGGACCGAGAGCGGGTACGCATCGGCAAAACGGAAGCGGTCCCGATCGTCGCCCCGGGGCACACGCCGGGACACCTGTGCCTTTACTTCCCTTCCGAGGGGATCCTCTTCCTCGCGGATTACGACCTCACCGCCTTCGGGCCGTGGTACGGCGACAAGCCGGGGGGGATCGAGGAGTTTCGCCGGTCGGCCAAGATGCTGGCGGAAATCGGCGCGTCGGTGAACGTCGTCTCCCACGAGGCCCCCGTCCACGAGGGAAGCATCGCGGCGAAGGTGGAAGCGTATCTCTCCGTCATCGATCGGAGGGAGGAGTCGTTACGGGAATTTCTCCGCCGGCCGCGGACCGGGAAGGAAATCGTGGAGAGGCGGATCGTTTACGGCGAGGGGCGTCCGGGGGCCTGGTTCGATTACGGCGAGTGGGCACTCATGGAAAAGCACCTGGAGAGGATGGTCGCCCGGGGGGAAGTGGTCGTCGAGAACGACCGGTACGCCCTTATTTCCCCTTAAGCAATGCGTTCAGATCCCGGCATACCAGTAAGGGGTCGAGCCCATTGTGCCAGGAAGTGTAGTGGATCGTCTCCTTCTTGTTCGACTTGCACCGCAGGCATTCCGCCCCGAAGAGCTCCTTTACCTTTCCGTGGACGGAAGGGTACCGGCGCAGGATATCCCCAAGGAACATTTCCGGCTGGATCGGCCCTTCCCTGGTCATTTCCCCTTCCTCCCCCTGCCTGTCGATTTTCCCATTATAGCAGGAACGGTTCGCTCCTTCGGCCTTTTCCGGATGTACCCGGGGACCTTGGCTCACAGGGGCGGCTGCTACGCCGACAACCGAGGACCCGAGGCGCCGGCATCACTCCGACCCCCTTCTGCAACTGCTGCGCCCTGTACCGTGGACCCAAGGCGCAGCGGGGGGTTCCACGAAGCGGCCTGTGGAGCGAGGTGCAATTCCGGCGAGCGGAACCGGCAGTGAGCGGGCGCAAGGTC
>DAOUUI010000121.1 GCA_030668225.1 Deltaproteobacteria bacterium | reverse complement strand
TCTCCGGAATGCGGGAGAGGAGTGTCCCCGCACATCAGGAATGTCCCCGGTGGATCGCGGCGAGCGGAAGGGCAGCGAGCGGGCGCAAGGTCGTGCACATAGCGGAACAGAAACCGCCCTCCGACCGGGGACCCGGTGCGCAGCGGGGGGTTCCGCGGAGCGGCCTGTGGAGCGAGGTGGCGATTTCGGCGAGCGGAACGGCAGCGAGCGGGCGAAGGTCGCGAGCGTAGCGTAGCGGAATCCCCCCGCGAGCACCAGTCCCCGGGAGTGGAGGGCGCCATCGTTGCGCATCCTTTCATGCTCTCCGGGCATCAACATGCATACAACGTCCTTTCCCCCCCGAGGAGACCGATGCCAAAGTTCGACGCCGATTACGTTCCCTCTTCCGCGATGACCATCTTCGCCCACCCCGACGACGCCGAGTTCCTCGTCTCGGGAACGATCGCAGGATGGACGCGAGCCGGCTGCGAGGTGACCTTCGTGGTCATAACCAGCGGCAACGTCGGCACGCATGAAGAGAAGTTCACGCGGGAGGCGCTTACCCGCGCGCGCAAGGCCGAGCAGGAGGCGGCGGCCCGGGTGCTCGGGGTAAAAAACGTCGTCTTCCTGGAATACGATGACTGCGAGCTCGTCCCGACCCTTGACCTGCGCCGCAGACTGGTCCGCGAGATCCGGAAATACCGGCCCGAGGTCGTGATCTGCGGCGACCCGCAAGCCTGGTTCTTCGAGGACTACTACATCAATCACCCGGACCACCGAGCGGCGGCGGTGTCCGCGATCGAGGCCGTCTTCCCCTGCGCCGAGATGGAGCTTCTGTGGCCCGAGGAGGGAGCGGCGCACGAGGTTCGCGCGGTCTACGTCTGCGCCACCCACTCCCCGAACACGTGGATCGACATCACCGGGACAATCGACACGAAGATCGAATCGCTTCGGGCCTACGGAAGCCAGGTGGGGGGGTGGGATCCGTCGGAGAAGATCCGGGAGCGCGCCGCCCGCGAGACGAAAAGGGCGAACCTGGAGCAGGTAGAGGCCGAAAGCGGAATTCCCGATCCTCATTCCCCGCCGGTCTATCTCGAGGCATTCCGCGTGATGAAACTCAAGGAATAGCCCACATTTCTCACCGGGCTCCGTCGCGAGGGGGCGACCATCCTCTCCCTTCTTGTCAAAAAGGGTACCCTTTCTTTCCCTGCAGCCCCTTGAGACACGAGATCTCCCCGCAGTGGGTAAAGGCGTTCCCCAGGACCGCGTTGTTGACGAGGAACCCCACCGTGGACTGTCCGAACCCGAGCGCCGTGAGGTCGACGGGACGGTCCAGGTCCTTGCCCCGAAGCGACGCCAGGTACTCGTCCGAGGCGGCGTAGACGGCCTGTGCGTATTTCCGGAACGCCGGCAGGTCCACCTTCACCTTGCGGCTCCACGCGCTCCAGTCCGGGAGCCCCGGCTTCTTCGGATCGACATCGGGGGGAAGTTCTGAAAGCCCCGTTTTCCCCGCCCAGGAGGAGGCAAAGAGGGGAGCGCCCCCTTTGAGCATCCCGTTGATGACGCCGTCCTGCGAGACGACCACGTGCGCGTAGGTCGCCCCGATCGGCATTGCGACACCCTGCGGGCTCCAATGGGCCTGCTCCGGCGTCACGTCGGCCATCGTTCCCTCCACGAGTTCGTTTACGGTTTTCAGCTGCTCCCGAAGCAGCGAAATGACGTTCCGTTCCGCTTCCGCCATGGCATGCCTCCTTCCGGCGGTCCCTGCCGCCGCCCACGTTACGCGTTCGACCGGTTGGTGATCGGCATGCGGCGGTCCCTGCCCAGTGCCCGCGGTGTGATCTTGATCCCCGGGGGGGCCTGGCGCCGCTTGTACTCGCTATTATCGACGAGGCCCACGACGCGACGAACGACCTCCTCGGGGTTCCCCGCGGCGACCATCTCGGGGATGCTCTTGTCCCCCTCCACGTACATCCGCAGGATCGGGTCGAGTACGTCGTACTCGGGAAGGGAGTCCGAATCCCTCTGATCGGGAGCAAGCTCGGCCGAGGGGGGCCGGGTGAGCACCCGCTCCGGGATGACGGCGCGGCCGCTTTTGCCATTGAAGTACCGCGACAGACGGTAGACGTTCGTCTTGAACAGGTCCTTGATCACGGCGAACCCCCCCGCCATGTCTCCGTACAAAGTCGCATACCCTACGCTCATCTCGCTCTTGTTCCCCGTGGTGAGCACGAGATGGCCGAACTTGTTGGAGAGGGCCATGAGGATCGTCCCGCGGATGCGCGCCTGGATATTTTCCTCCGTTGCGTCGGCGGATAACCCCTGAAACGGTCCGGAGAGCTCCGACTCGAAAGTCCGGTAGATGTCACCGATCGACAGGTCGATGCACCGGATACCCAGGTTCGACGCCAGTGCGTGGGCATCCTCCACGCTCATCTTCGCCGTGTAGATCGACGACATGGTCACCCCGAGGACGCGCGCAGCCCCCAGCGCCTCCACCGCGATCCCGGCCACCAGCGACGAGTCGATCCCTCCGGACAGCCCGACGATCACGCCGGGGAACCGGTTCTTCTCCACGTAGTCGCGCGTCCCCGCGACCAGCGCCCGGAAGATCTCCTCCTCGTCCTTCGGCGCAGGGTCGATGCGCCCCCCGTTCCCGTCCACGTCGCAGAGCAGGAGATCCTCCTCGAACATCCTTGCCCGCGCAAGAAGCTTGCCCTTCGCGGAGACGACCATGCTCCCCCCGTCGAAGACGAGCTCGTCCTGCCCCCCCACGAGGTTGCAGTAGGCGACCGGGCACCGGGAGGCGACCGCATGCCTCGCCATCAGTTCCCGGCGCGTCTCCCACTTCCCGGCGTGATACGGGGAGGAGGAGAGGTTCACGATCAGCCGCGCTCCCGCCTTTACCTCCCGGGGAAGCGGCCCTCCGCGGACCCAGATGTCCTCGCACACCGTGATGCCGATCGCGGAACGTCCCGCGGGGAAGAGCATCGGTCCTTTGCCCGGGGAAAAATACCGGGCCTCGTCGAAGACCCCGTAGTTGGGCAGGTGCATCTTGTGGTAGACGCCTCGTACCCGGCCTCCGGCAGCGATTCCGGCGGCATTGTAATTCCGGCCCCTGGCGTCGCGGTCCACGAAACCGACCACCGCCGTGATCCCCTTCACTTGACGCGCGATCTCCTTCCAGGCCCGCACATTCTCCTCGAGAAAGGAGACGCGCAGAAGGAGGTCCTCGGGGGGATAGCCGGGGATCGCAAGCTCCGGGAAGACGACGAGCACGGCCCCCGCCTCCCTCGCCCGGGCGGTGGTTTCGAGGATCTTCCGGGCGTTCCCCGGGATATCCCCGACGATCGTGTTGATCTGCGCCAGCGCGATGCGAAGAGGTTTCATGTCCCTCATTCTCCCGGAAACGGGGCCCGGGGGGAAGTGCGAGAGCGCAGGTGGAAAAATTATTCCCCGCGGGTATAGTACCCCTTATGCCGCATCCGCTCTACGACCGGAACTATTTCCTGCTGAACACCTCGAACTTCCTCTATTCCCTGTACGCGACCATGTTCATCTTCCTCCCGGCGTTCCTGTACACCCTCTCCATCCGGGAGGGGCAGATCGGGCTGATCATGGCCACGGGGACGCTGGTCTCCGTATCGCTCAAGCCGGTAAACGGACTCTTCGTGGACCGTCGGGGGCGCACGGCCTTCCTGGTCTCCGGAGCGCTGCTCGCCTCCGCCTCCACCGTGCCGTGGCTCTTCGTCCGGGAGGCGGGGGCGCACCTTTTCGCCATCCGCATCTTCCAGGGAGCGGCGTACTCCTTCTTCGCCACCGCCTCGTACGCCTACATCGCCGCGGCCGCGCCCCCGGACCGCCGGGGGGAGGCGCTCGGCATTTTCGGTCTCTCCTTCTTCATCCCCACGGCGCTTGGGGGATGGCTCGGGGAGTGGGTGATCGGGAGGTCGGGGTTTCACGGACTCTTCCTCTGCGCCGCCGTCATCGCATTCCTCGCGGGGCTTTTCCCGCTGGGGATGGAGGAGCCGAAGCGGTCCTCCCACCTTCCGGTATCCTCGCTCCTCGACTTTTTCTCCCGGATCTACTTCATCCCGAACTCGGCGGCGTTTCTCTTCGGCGTGGCCTTCGGGTCGATCTTCACCTTCCTCCCCGTCTTCCTGCTGATCCGGAAAATCTCCTCGATCGGCGTCTTCGTCGTCGTCTACGCCCTGTCGGTCGTCGCGACGAGAACTCTGGGACGGAAGCTCGCCGACCGGATGCCGCGCGAGCGCCTCTGCCTCATCTCCCTCCTGCTCCTTGCGGCGGGGATCCTCGTCATTCCCTTCGTACGGGAACACGCAGGCCTCTCCCTCGCGGCCGCGGTCACCGGCACGGGCCACGGCTTCCTCTTCCCCTCGCTCTCCGCACTCATCCTCGACCGGGCGGGAGTCGAGAAGGGGGGAATGGCGATGGCGATGTTCACGGGAGCGTTCGACATGGGGCTGGTGATCGGTGCGGCAGCGTTCGGGTTCGTGGCCGAGCATTTTGGGTACACCGCCATGTTCTCCTCGGCGGCGGCGTTAACGGCAGCAGGCGCCCTGTTCTTCTTTACCCAGGATCCGTCGTTCCGGAAAGCATCGCTTCCCGGACCCGACGCATAAGCTCCGGGATGTCGGCGACGGTTTTCCCCCGCGTCTCGATCGGGGGGAAGATCTCCACCGTGACCGTCCCGGGACGGATCCGGAGCGTATCGGCGGCCACGACCTCGCGGCTCCCCGACACCCGCACCGGGACGATCGGCAGTCCCACCTGCAGAGCCATCCAGAACCCCCCCTTTTTGAACGGGCCCAGGCTCCCGTCCCGGCTGCGCGTCCCTTCCGGGTAGATCATCACCGAGTTGTTCCCGGACAGACCGGAGAGCGCCTCTTCCAGGGCGGCCCTCGCCTTCTCGGGGGAGGACCGGTCGACCATGATCTGTCCGCAGGTAAGCAGGACCCACCCGAAGACCGGTATCCTCGCCAGTTCCTTCTTGAACACCCAGTGGAGCGGATGGGAGACGACAAGCGCAAGGGCCGGCGAGTCGGCGTGGCTTATGTGGTTGGACATGAAGACGTAAGGGCTGCCGGCATCGGTGTTCTCCATTCCTCGCCCCACCACCTTGATCCGGAGGAACCACAGCGTGACCCGGGCGTAGGTACTCGAAACCAGGAGGAATAACTTTCCCTTCAACCTTTTTCCCGGCAGCAGCAGGGCCAGGAGGATCGCCGGCACACCCATCACGAG
>DAOUUI010000239.1 GCA_030668225.1 Deltaproteobacteria bacterium | reverse complement strand
TCGTAACTTGCCTCGCTGATCGAGCAGTCCACCGTGGCGAAGGTCTTCCTGCCTGAACGCACGCCGTTCCGGAACGCGTCCAGGTAGCCGGCAGGATGCACCATCTCGAGGAACCTCATCTCCGGCAAGTACGGCTCGAGGAAGACGAGACTCCCCTGGAGGTCGTCCTTGCGGATCGCCTCCAGAAGCTTCGCCAGTCGCTTGCGGCTTTCCGGATGGCCCGTGCGGGGCCTGTGGTTCAAATACTCCGGGGAATAGATCAGGCCCGTTCTCTTCGGGGTGTTCGTGTAAATGATCTTGTATCCGTCCCACGGTTTGGAGGACAGCAGGAACGCCTTTCCCGGGGGGAACATCTGCCTGTCCCGGTGCTCCTCGTCCTTGTCCAGCGCGTAGTAGCCTTCGGGATTTCGGTAGACAGGGACCTTGAGGTCCCTTCGGAACGAGGCGATGTCGTAGGCGTGCCGGAGCCGGTCGATGTCGATCTCCTCGACGGGGAGCCCCTTCTCCTTCACAAACTCCCGGAGTCCCTCCTTCATTCGCCGGAACGCCTCCCTGTCCGAACAATCGAAACCCTCCTTCGCCCAGTAGTATTTTCCTACCGACAGCGAAGCGCTCAGGCGGAACTGGTGGAAACCGATGTCGTGAAAGAGTTCCTCGTAATGGCGCAGCAGGGCAGACGCGTATCCCGAACTCTGCCGGGAGAGACGGATGTGATCGATGTAGACGATCCGCCGTCGCCCGCCGCGGAGATAGGCGAGCAGACCGAGGTTCCTGTCCATCTCGGAGAGGAAGAAGAGCGTCATCTCCCCGACATAATCGACCCCGTTATAAATCTGGGTGTCGTAGATGATCCGGTCTTTCCCCACCAGGAGCATGTTCTCCCGGTGTTCGAAATCCTGGATTTTCGCGGAGACCAGGGAGAAGAAATCGGCCGGGGAAACAAGATCCCGGAAGAGGCGCGTCCAGATGGAGTAAAGCTTTCTCCTCGGGGGGAGTCTGCTGACGAGGAATTTCTTCCTCGTAAATTCCTTTTTCAGGAATGCGGGGTTGACGTCGACTCCGAAGAGCCGGTTCTCCCCGATCAGGTTTGCGAATCCCTCCTCGATTTTCTGCCGCGGGAGAGGATGGGCAAACGTCATCTTCCCGAACAAGGGGTTTTCTTTTCTCTGGGGCATCGCACTCCCGAACGAAGGGAATTCCCCTTCATTCTCCTTTTTTTCCCTCCCCCCAGGCAAGCGGGACGACTCGCTGGCAACTCACGTCCCCGCCCAGACCCTCTTTTCCCTCCCGGTAAGCCTTCGCAGCGCCCGCTCCGCCCTCAGGGCGTCGGAACGGGTCCCGCACGGCCGCTTCGCAAGCATCGCCACGGGGGGGTTCATCCGGGTGAAGGCGGCGCCGTTGCCGGACAGGTGCCGACGGTAGCGGGCATCCGGATCCTTCGCGATACCCGTGTAGATCTTCCCTCCCCGGCATTCGATCATGTAGACCCACCAG
>DAOUUI010000047.1 GCA_030668225.1 Deltaproteobacteria bacterium | reverse complement strand
GACCCCGTAAAGCTCATTGAACAGCAACTTATCGACGTAGGCGCTATTGCTCTGCAGGCCGATTTCGTAGGTACCGATCATCCACTTTTTCGCGCGTTCGAACTCCTCCGCCGTAACACCGTTCGCGCGGACCTCCTCGATCTCCCGAAGGGTTTCCTCGATTGCGTTTTCCCGCTTGTCGACGCTGGTTCCCATGTAGAACGCGAAAAATCCCGGGTCGACCTGCTCCGAGGAAAATGAAGTCACCGTATATGCGAGGGATTTCTTGTCCCGGAGGTTGGTGAAAAGCCTCCCCCCCATCCCGGCGAGGGCCGACCCGAGCACGTCGAGGGCGTACCGGTCGGGGTCCTTGATCCGGGCACCGGTGTACCCGATGAGGAAGTGCGCCTGCTCCTTCTCCCCGGGCTCCTCCCCCCGGCGGATCCCCACTTCTTCCGGCACCGGCATCGGCCCGATCGGAATGAAGCCCGATTGGCGTGGAAAGTCGCCGAAGGCCTCCCTGACGGCCGAAAGCGCCTCGTGCACGCCGATGTCCCCGGAAACGGCGATCACCAGGTTTCGCGGGTCGGCCCACCGCCGGTAGAAACCTTCCACGTCCTCCCGTGTGATCGCCCGGATCGTTTCCTCCGTCCCCAGCGGGTTGCGTGCGTAAGGGTGGTCCCCGTAATGGGTCTCGAGGAAAAGGAGGATGACCGACGTGGTCATGTCGTCCTTCTGGAGCTTGAGCCTCCCAAGGATCTCCTGTCGCTTCTTCTCAAGTTCCTCGGCCGGAAACGTGGGCCACCGGAGCGACTCGGTGAAGAGGCGGAATCCGGTGGCGAAATCCTTGCTCATGGAGCGGCCCCGCAGACCGAAGGAGTTCCTCCCCGAAAATCCGGAAAGATCGGCCGCGATGTTTTCCACCGCCTCCGAGATCTCCCTCGCCGTCCTGAACTTTGTCCCCTTGGTGAGCATCTCGGCGGCAATCGCGGAGACCCCCCCGTTTTCCTTCGGCTCGCCGCGAAGTCCGCCCAGGAACCCGGCCTCCATGGCAACCACCGGAACCGCCCGGTCCTCCCGAACGATCACGCGGATGCCGTTTTCCAGGACCTCCCTTACGACAGCCCCCTGCTGCTTTTCCTTTTCCGCGGGCGTGATCGCCTCCCGGTACGCCTCCGACGCGATCTTGCGAACCTCCTCCCCGGAAAGCAGCCCGTCCTCACCCTGTGGGAACACGGCCGCCACGGTGAGGTTTTCCGGCCTCAGGTATTTACGGGCCGCCGTGAGGATATCGTCGGCCGTTACCGCACGGATTTTCTGGAGATATTTCCGCTCGAAACCGCCGTCGTCCAGGGTGGTCTCGAAGAACCCGACGTGGCGGGCAAGGGAGCCCGCCGATTCCAGGGAATAGACGAAATCGCTCTCGATGGACGTCTTGGCACGGGCAAGCTCCTGTCCCTCGGGGGGCTCCGCCGCCAGGCGGAACGTCTGCAGCAGGATTTCCCGCAGCGCCTCCTTCGCCTTGTCTGCCGCGCCGGTGGCCGACACGATCAGGACTCCCTCGTCCTTCGGCGTGTAGGCATAAGCGCCCACCGAGTCGACCAGCCCCCGGGCGTCCTTCACCTCGTGGTACAGGCGGGAGGTCTGCCCGCTTCCCAGGATCATGGACAGGAGATCGAAGGAGAAGACGTCCCCATCCCGCATCGAGGGGCCATGGAACCCAATGTCCAGATAGGCGCGCTTCGCGTCCCTCCCCTGGATCTTTACCCGGGTCTCCTCCTGCGGCGGTTCGGCGGGCGCCCCGGCTGGCGGGGCTGCGTGGGCCTTAAGCGGGAGGAACGCCTTCTCGACGAGGGGGCGCGCCTTCCCCGGGTCCACGTCGCCTGCGATCACGAGCACCATGTTCCCCGGGTAATAGAACCGGGAGAAGTACGCCACGAGGTCGTCCCGGGTCGTCTTCCGGATGGTCTCATCGTACCCGATGACGGGCCGGCCGTAGGGGTGGGTGCGGTACGCCTCGCGGAACAGCGCCTTCCCGTTCATCCTGCCAGGGTTATCCTCGTTCATCCGGAGCTCCTCGAGGACCACCTCCTTCTCCCGGGCCAGTTCGTCCGCGTCGAATACCGAATTCCCGAGGGTGTCGGCCAGAATGTCCAGGGCGTTTTCCATGAACCTGCCCGAGATCGTAATATGGTAGACCGTCTGGTCGAAACTCGTGTAGGCGTTGATCTGCCCTCCGAGGGCTTCCACCTCCCTCGCGATCTGGCCGGGGCCCCGTCTCTTCGTCCCCTTGAAGGCCATGTGTTCAAGGATGTGGGAGATCCCCGCGCGATCTTCGGGCTCGGTCACGCTTCCCGCCTTGACCCATACCTGCACGGCGACTACCGGAGAGGAGTGATTCTCTCTGAGCACAACAGTCAGGCCGTTCTCCAGCGTGAATTTCTCGATCAACTTCGTTTCCTCTCCCGCCGTTTTTCCTTCGGCCGCCCCCATCGCGGGCTTCGAGGCTCCCAAGGCTCCGCATACCGCCCACAAGAGAAAGATCACGAGGACCATCCTGCGCCCAATATCTGTCACCGGCCATCCCCTTCCTGGTGGTTTCTTCCGATGCTTCCCCTACACAGATGACCGTCGCCCGAATTTGGTTCCCCCCGGGGCAGGAGCGGCCATTATATATCATGTTCGCCGGAAGACTCCCGGTTGTCCGGCGGGCAGTTTCCTACTATCCTATGCGGGAAACAGCCGCAAGCGGGAAAACTCAAGGAGGCCCTCTATGGAACGGAAACGGAAGACGCCTGTGGGTCGGATCCGCCCCACAGGGGGAAAGCGGAAGGGAGTTGCCGAGATCAGACCGCAGAGGAGCCTCGAGCCGGCCCCGGACCTGCTCACCGTCCAGGCGATGGAAGGGAACGAAGCGGCGTTTCTCGCACTCGTCCGGTTTCACTCCACCTTCAACCC
The DNA here is from genome assembly GCA_030668225.1 of Deltaproteobacteria bacterium. Taxonomy (GTDB): domain Bacteria; phylum Desulfobacterota; class Deferrimicrobia; order Deferrimicrobiales; family Deferrimicrobiaceae; genus CSP1-8. Next base: position 11,056 of record DAOUUI010000047.1, on the reverse strand, counting down.
CGTTCCCCTTACCCCCGAACTGCTCCTCGTCTCCGGAATCGACATCGTCACGAGGGAAAGGCTTTCGGGCCGACTCAAACGGAAGGAGGACAGGCTCCTGCGCCCTTTCCCGTCCATCAACATGGTGTTCTGGGGTGAGGAGTGGGTCCAGAAGACCCTGGACCGGTTCCTGTGGAAAAAGCGCGGCGGAAAGAAGGTTCCGAACGAGGCCTTCCTGAGAAAATTATGGGAGGCATCCAGCGAAGGGGCGATGCTCCAGCTTCGTATTTACCGGAAAGCGGCCGTGACCCCGTCCGCCTGGGTCCGGGTGAAGTATCTCCACTTTGCCAATCTCGGCCTCAAGGACATTCAGATGCTCAAGATCGCCCGGGCAGAGGGGTGCAAATTCGAGGAGCCGGAGTTCCTCGCGGCCGTTCGCCGGTTCACCCGGCTAAACCCTCTCTCCGGGAGCTCCCGAAAAGCTCCTCCGCGCTGATCATGAACGGGCGCAGGGCCTTGGGTTGATTCGGCTCCAGGTTCGTGGGGGGGGCGGGGCGAAGGCCGGACCGGTGCGGGTGATCTTCCACGGCCGTTAGGTGTCTGCGGAGCAACTGTTCGATCGCCGGTAGAAACGGTCTCTCCCCGAAATCACAGAACGACAGGGCGATCCCGGACGCCCCCGCGCGCCCCGTGCGGCCCGTGCGATGGACGTACGATTCCGGTTCGTTGGGCAGATCGTAATTCAGCACATGGGAAAGGCCCACGAAGTCCAGCCCCCGGGCAGCGATGTCGGTCGCCACGAGGACCCGCGATCTCCCGCGCTGGAAATTTTCCAGAGCGCTCTCTCTCGCCTTCTGCGTCTTGTCCCCGTGGATCGCCTCCGCGGAGATTTTTGCCTGTGCAAGATGCCTCGCGACCCGGTCGGCCCCGTGCCGCGTCCGCGTGAACACCAGGACGTTCCGAAGCGTCGGGTTGCCAAGAAGGTGCCTGAGCAGCGCAGGTTTGTCGCTTTTCTCCACGAAGTACAGGAAGTGCTCGACGGCTTCCGGTGCGGGCTTCTGCGGCGTCACCGCAACCCGAACGGGGTCATGCAGAATCGAATCCGCCAGTCTCCGGATAGGCCCGGGGATCGTGGCGGAGAAAAAGAGGGACTGCCTTCGGGACGGCAGTTGATCTATCAAGCGGCGAATGTCGTAAATGAAACCCATGTCGAGCATCCGGTCGGCCTCGTCCAGGACGAAGATCTCGATCGCCCCAAGCTTTACCAGGCCCTGTGACATCAGGTCGAGGAGCCGGCCGGGAGTGGCCACAAGTACATCCACGCCCCCCTGAAGCGCCCGCTCCTGGGGACCCTGGCTTACCCCCCCGTAGACGACCGTCTGCTTCAGGCCGGTGTACTTCCCGTATTCGCGGAAGCTTTCCCCGATCTGGTTGGCCAGTTCCCGTGTGGGAGTGAGAACAAGCGCGCGAACGGGGCGGGGACTGCGTCCCTTCCCCTTCCGGCCGGAATGCGGGCTTTCCTGCCCACGTCCCGTCCGTCCAAGCCTCTGCAGGATGGGAAGCGCGAAGGCCGCGGTCTTCCCGGTTCCTGTCTGGGCGCACCCCATAAGGTCTCTTCCCGCCATCACATGCGGGATCGCCTTCTCCTGAACCGGTGTGGGCACCGTGTAGTTCCTGTCCGCAACGGCACGCAACAGTTCAGGGGAAAATCCAAAATCCAAAAACGTCATTCTTTTTCCTCCAGCTAATAGTCATTTGGCCGGGCGTCACGTTCCATCGGGGCAACCGGCACTTTACGATGCCGAATCTTACGGGAAATGGGACGTCCGACCGGAAGGAAGAGTGGAGTCGCTTCTGCGGAAGGGCCGCATCCGGATCATTTCCGACGCGTGATCCAACAAAACCTGCCTATTTTGCCACCTTATCCTGAATTTAGCAAGCAAATCATTTAAGGAGGGTGCTCCCGAACCGTGCGTGCGTCGTCAGGGATTCCCCGCGGGCTTCTCCTTCCCGGAGGACTCCCCTTCCAACTCCGACTTGATCGACAACAGCTCGACGTCGAAGATGAGGGTCGAGTTCGGCCCGACCGGACCTGCGCCCCGCTCCCCGTACGCGAGTTCGGGCGGAACGAAGAGTTGCCACTTGTCCCCGACCTTCATGAGCTGGAGCGCCTCGGTCCACCCGGCGATCACACCGGTTACCGGGAAGACGGCGGTCTGCCCCCGCTTGTACGAACTGTCGAACTCCATCCCGTTGATCAGGGTGCCGCGGTAGTTGGTCTCCACCGTGTCGGTTCCCTTGGGGGAAGAACCGTCGCCCGACTGGAGAATCTTGTACTGCAGACCGCTCGGCAGGGAGACCACGCCTTCCTTCGTCTTGTTCCCGGCAAGAAAGGCTTCCCCCTCCTTCTTGTTCATCTCCGCGGCCTGCTTCGCACGTTCCTGGTTCTTCTCCACCAACGTCTTCTGGAGGGCAACCAGCGTCTCGCGCGCCTCCTCAGCGGAAAGCAGGGTTTCCCCGCCGGCCATGGCGTCTTTTACCCCCTTCGCGAGGAGGTCGACATCGACGTCGATCGACTGCTTCTTCAGGTTGTTCCCGACATCCATCCCGATACTGTAGCTGACCTTGTCCTTCTGGTTCGTAAGCTTCGGTGCATCTTCTGCGCTTGCGTGACCTGCCAGAAGCAATGCGGCGGCGGCGGCCGCCAACCAACGGAGTTTCATCGATGCTCCTTTCCCAAGATTCCGAGGAAATGGTCTCCCCCCCCTGGTGTGCCGGGGCAGGGAAGGCAAAACAGCCGAACCAGTATACGCCAGGGGGGGCGGAGGGACTACTCCCGTCTCCCCCTCTCCCGATTCAAGCCGGGTCCCGCATTGTCCGAATCCGCGCGGCCGACGGGAAAGACACGGCTCACGGAGCCTGTCCCCGCTTCCGCATGCCCGGCGGGGTCCTTCCAAACAGATGTCCCGTCCGCAGGACCGGTTTCCTGTCAAGAAAAAGTTCTCCTTCCTTCCGAAGGTCCTTGATCATGTCCCAGTGGACGGCGGAGCGGTTCCTTCCCCCCGACTCGGGGTAGGAGCGGCCGATGGCCAGGTGAATCGTCCCACCCATCTTCTCGTCCAGAAGGATGTCGCGGGTGAACTCGGTCACTCCCGCGTTCGCGCCGATCCCGAACTCCCCCAGCCGGCAGGCTCCGGGGTCGGCGGCGAGCATCTCCCGGAGATACGCCTCGTTCCTTTCGGCGGTTGCCTCCACGACCTTCCCTTTCCGGAAGGTCAGCCGGATCCCCGACACCTCCCGGCCGCCCGCGATCGCGGGGAACTCGAAGAAGATCTTCCCCTCGGCCGACGTCTCCACGGGGCCCGTAAAGATCTCCCCGTCCGGCATGTTGTACTCCCCCGCGCACGGGATCGCCTTCCGCCCCCGGATGGAGAAGGTAAGATCGGTCTCCTTCCCCACGATGCGGACCTCGCGGCTATTATCCAGGATTCTCTTCGCCCGCCGCAGCAACTTCGCCATCGCGGGCCAGTCCTGCAGGACGGCACGGTAATAGAACCGCTCGTACTCGGGGAGAGACCGGTCGCACTCCTGGGCAAGCGCCTCGGTAGGGAAGTTGGTCAGGACCCACCGGACCCTGCGAAGGAGGGTCTCGGAGATCGGCTGGAGCGCCTTCCGCCTGTCGGCCATCCTCTTCGGCGGAATGTGGGTCAGCTGCCGCGTGTTCGACGGTGCCAGGATGATGATGTCCGCGTCAATTCTCTTCGCCTCATACAGCCTGGTTGGCGAGAGGTGACGGATCTGGTCCCCCGAAGCTTCCTCGAAGAAGATCCTCCCGGCGTCCTCGAACCCGACCGCCGGGAGCGGGTGCGCCCCCGCGCGCAGCACCTCGCGGTAGACCGCAAGGGCAAGAGGCCTGGACAGCTCGTTTCCCGAGATCCGTACGATCTCCCCGCGTTTCGCCTTTACCGAATGCCTGACGAGGATTTCCGCCAGCCGGGCTACCTGTTTCTCAGAGCCCATGGATCTCCTTGTCCGCCGGATACTCCACCGTGAAGGAAAACTCCAGCACCTTTTTCTCCCCCGCCGCAAGCGGGAACTCCCACCGGACCTCGCCCTGCTCCCCCTCTTTTCCGCCGCCCGTGATCTCCACCTCCTTCACCACGATATCCTTGTGCCGGGGTACCGGAATCCGGTCCAGGACGGTCAAGGGCACCGTCTCCTTCCGGAAGTTCTGCGCCGTGATCTCGTACCGGAACCTGACCCTTTTCACCTTGGCGAAGACCCCGCCGTCCTCCCGTTTCCGCAGCCGTTCCTTCCTTTTGACCAAAACGCCCGGGTCTTTCCCGAAGTCGATCTTGAACTCCTCCCCTTCCGGGATGTCCGGAAGCCTGCCCCTGCCCGCATAGGCGTCTTCCAGGAAGAGACCGGCCGGCGCTGCGAAGATCGGGAGGCCGGTCTCGTTCCGGCCGTCCGCTGCGAGGAACGCCCCGTCGGTCACCCGGGGGATGGAGCGCCACGCCACTTTCGTTGTCTGTTCCTGCCGGGCAAGGCGAAACATCTTCTTTTCTCCGTCGCCGGGAAGGGAATGGCGCCCCTCCAGGGTCACCTCGAACGATGCGAACTTCCTCTCCGGCGGAGGAGCCCCCGCTGTACGTACTGCTGCTTTTTCTTCCACCGCGTCCATCGCAGCAAGCTCGCTCTTCGCTTGCAACCCTCCCATCGGTCGGGCGACCGGGGGGGGGCGGAAATCGAGGTCCCACGGGGGAAGGGGGGGCAATTGCGCCATTCGACCCGGTTGTGCGGTCGAAAACGTGAACGACGCATCCTCCCAGTCCTCGCCCGTGCGCTGCCAGGCCTCCCCGACCAGTTCAAAGGCAAGGGCACCTTCCGACGGGTGGAGCATGACGTTGTAGCGGGGAACAAAACCTGCGGCAGGCACCAGGTACGTGACGACGAGGCGGCACTGCGCGGGGCGTTCCATGTCGATCCGGACCACTTTCTCCTGCTTCGGGCGGGGAGTGCGGATCTTGTCCAGTTCCTGCTTGGCCGCCTGGATCTTTTTTCCGAGGTCCTGAATCACCCGTTCCCGATCGAAGACCATGCCGTCGATCGCCTGATCGCGGTCGCGGAACAGGGACAGCGCTTTCTCGACTTCGGCGGCGGAAAGCCGTGGAGGTTTCGCATTTTCCTTCCCTTTCCCCTCTTCCCCGCCGGAGTAGATCGCAAGGATGCCGCGCTCCAGGAGCTTCTTTTCCCTCTGGAACGCCTGGATCGCCGCCTCCGCCCACCGCTTTTCCCCGGTGAGGGTCTCGATGCGCTTCTCCAGCTCCTTTACACGCTCGTCGACAGGCTCGGGGCGGAAAATCTCCTCCACGGTGACTCCCGCGATCCTCGCACCGCCTCGTTCGACCCTCGCCGAAAGGGTATCCGGGAGGAGATTGGCGGTAAGACCGGGGAGGACGACGATCGTCTCCGGTTTATCCACCTCCACGACGCGGGAAACTTCGGCCATCTGGGGGTAGAGCACCACCCGGTCGACGCGTGAGGAATATTCGCCAGAGAAGGCGGGAGAAGGAAGGACGGTTGTCAAAAACAGGATCGCCAACGGGACCAAAACAAGGGATCTCCGCATCGCCCACCTCGCTTTACCTTGGATATCGGCCACCGCGCCCTGGCGGCTTTCCATGGAACATGGCTCCCGTGATTAGGGAACCCCGAAGAGCGGGAAAGGTTCCCGGCGTCCCGGGGATCGGTGTTACTTCCCGCCCTTGACCGCCTCGATCGCCTCCCTCTTTCGGTTCGCCTCCTCAACCTTTTTCCTGGCGCGCTTTCGGACCTCGTCGTCCGCCGATGCCCGGTTGAAGGCGTAGCAGGTGTCGGTGAGGTTATGCGAATGCAGGGCCAACTGGCGGTTCTCCTCCATGTCCAGGGAGAGCACTCCCTCCCACTTCCGGTCGACAATGCTGTACGAGCCGACGAAGATCGCCCGGAAGGTCGACTCGATCATCTCGTAGACGTGGGTGCAACCGATGTTTCGGGGAACCCGCTCTTTCACCTTTTTCAGTCCACCGCGCACGAGAACGTCGATCCCCTTTAGTTTCGCAAGCATCTCCAGCGGCTTCTCCTCGCAGCACGGGTAGGGAATCCGGTCCATCTTCCCCGCGATCTCCTCGATCCGGTACGAGTCGCTGAGAAGGATCGCCAAATGGATGTCGTGGTAGTCGTCGTGCATCTGGGCAAGGGCCAGGACCTTCCCCTCCTCCAGCTTGTACATCTCGCACTTGACGATCCGCCCGAAGACCTGCGTGTGATGTTTGGTCAGGCTCTTGATCTCCTCGTAGTCCATCCTTGAAGCCTACTCCCCCCCCCTGGCGGCGCACAGGTTTCTGAGCGTGGCCAGGTTCCGTATGTCCTTTTCGTACTCGTCCTGCCCGTCCTTGGGCGTCTCCAGCAACATCGGCAGCTTCCGGAATCCGGGGTGCGTCACGATCCGACGGAAGCCGGAAAGTCCGATATGACCCTCGCCGATGTGGGAATGACGGTCGACCCGGCTGCCGAGAGTCGTCTTCGAGTCGTTCAGGTGCCATATCCGGACGAGCGGGAGGAGTGCATGGCGCGTAAGTTCCTCGAGCAACCCCTCCCATCCTTCGTCGCCCGATATATCATACCCCGCCTCGAACAGGTGTGCGCTGTCGAGACAAACCGCCACGTCGGGCGGCGACCCGGACGCGTCGATCAGGCGCCGGAGCTGCTCCATCGTCCGACCGATCGAGTTTCCCTGGCCCGCCGTGTTCTCCAGAAGAAGCGTCAACCCCCGGGGGAACCTGCCGAACGCACGAAGAGCCTTGGAAATGCGCCCCTCCCCCGTATCCTCCGGATCCTCTCCCGACGAACCGGGATGCATGACGAGATACGGAACGCCGAGCATCGCCGCGCGCGACGCCTCGTCCTCGAGTGCGTAAAGGGATCGCGTCCTTACGGCTTCCTTGGCAGAGGCAAGGTTGATGAGATAGGCGCAATGGACGGCGACCGTTTCCATCCCCGTGCGGGCGCTCTCTTCGCGGAATGCCCGTGCCTCCTCCTCCTCGAGAGCCCTTCCCATCCAGCGGGTGTTCTGCTTGGAGAAGATCTGGATGACATCCGCTCCGATCCGGACACCCCGCCCCGGGGCCGTGACGAGGCCTCCCGCCACCGAGACGTGCGCACCAAGGAGGGGGGTCTTTCTTGTCCTCGGGACGGAGGTTACTTTTTTTCGAACCGGTGGCACTGGCGGCAGTTCTTCTTGCGGAGCGGGTGCTCCTTGGTCATCGGGAACTGTTTTCCCTCGTCGTGGCAGGAGAAACATTCCGCGTCGGAGGCAGCCGAAAGGTGGGGCGGCGTCTTGGTGAGATAGCGCTGGCGTCCCGTCAGGGAGAGAACGACGAGAAACCCGATGACCACGACCACCATGATGAGAAAATGGATGTCCTTGGTCTTCATCGGTCACTCCTCCGGCCGGCTCTTTCGTTGGAACTCCGCTGGGAACGATTGATTTTAGGGCAGCCCCCCGCAAATTACACCTGTTTTTTCCGTTGAATATTCCGGAATTTCGTTTTAAATAGAACATGGAGCGTTGAAGCGGTTGGGGGCGGCCATGAAAAACGTCACCGTTTATCGTGTGGATTACGTCAGGAAGTTGAAAGTTCCCATCGGCATGGTGGTAGAGCGCCGCGAGGAGGAAAGGGGCGACAATATCCTCGGGCTATTGCGCATGGCGAGAAAAGCGTTTTCCACCTCCCCGGAAGAGGCGCTTCACATCGCCATCGACCCTGCAGGCGTAAGAATCTCCTGAAGCAGACTTCTCTTTCGCCCAACCTGACAATGTGAAAAATGGACCCGTTCGTTGGTTTGTGCTTTCCGACACCGCGAATTCGGGATGGACGACGGGGGGAAGCCCGCCCCGTGGTAATTGGGTCGCCTCCCCCCTCCACCTGCGTCCCCTCCCGGCTTTGTCACCTCCCGGTGGACGCCTTTCCCTTGCCCTGTTCCTCCCCCTGCGGCAGATTTGCAATTTTCCGATATTCCTCCCGGATGTGCTCCCGGAACTTCCGCGCGACCGCTTTCCCGTCTCCTTCCCCCCCCTTCCCCCCCTCTTCCGAGGAGCGCAGGAGGTCATAGTACCGGACGCCGGTTGCAGTCGCGTAGGACCTCGAGGGGACGAGGACCACGGGACCGTCCCCCTTCTTTGAGCGCCAGACCGAACATCCTACCAGTTTGAGTCCGGAAAGAATCCCTTCCTCGAAGTGAATCTCCACATCCGCCAGCTTTGATTCCGGTGCAGCACCTTGATTCAAAAGGTAATGTACCCGCATGGCCCAACCTCCTTTGCAGAGTATTTGTACGGATTCAGGGCAAGACGCATGCCGTGGCGGTTCCCCGAACGAGAGTCCATTCGGGATTAAAACGTTTAAGAACGTCCCCGGATATGGCAGTTGCGGGGGAGGGGGGCAGGGGGGGGTCAGATCATGAGGTTATAGGGGTCGACGTCGGCCTCCATCCGGACACCGGCCTTCTTTGCGACTTCGCGCATGGGGCGAAGGAGTTCCGGGAAGAAGTCGCCCACCGCAAACCGCGGGGGCATCTTCAGGAGGATCTGGTACCGGTGCTTCTTCTTGACGAACGCGATCGGCGACGGAGCGGGCCCCAGCATCCTGATCCCCGCCTCCGATAGCGGACGAGAAAGCGTTTCCGCCACGGTTTCGGCCGCTTCCTGTACCCGTTCGAGCTTCGGCCCCCAGAAACGGAGCAGGAGCATCCGCCCGAACGGCGGATAGTCAAGTGCCTCCCGTTCGGCAAGTTCCGCCTCCATGAAGCCATGGAAGTCGTGCTCGGCCGCCTTCCGGATGCAGACGTGCTCCGGCGAGAGAGTCTGGATGATCACCTTGCCGGGCCTGTCCCCCCGGCCCGCGCGTCCCGATACCTGGGTCAGGATCTGGAAAGTCCGCTCCGCCGACCGGAAATCCGGGAAGGAGAGCGACAGGTCGGCGAGCAGCACCCCTACGAACGTCACCTCGGGGAAGTCATGCCCCTTGGCGATGAGCTGCGTCCCCACGAGGATGTCCACCTCCCCGCCGTGCATCCGGGAGAGGATCTCCTCGTAGGAACCCCGCTTCCGGCCGACGTCGGAGTCCAGGCGCGCGACCCGGGCATCCTTCCATCTCCTGGCGGCCCATGCAACCAACCGCTCCGTGCCGATCCCGACCTGCGCCACCTTGTGCCCGTCGCAGCTGCCGCACCGCTCGGGGGGAATCTCCTTCGCGCTGCAATAGTGGCACAGAAGCACTCCGTCCTGCTTGTGGAAGGTAAGCGACACCTGGCAGTTCCGGCACTGAACGGTCGTCCCGCAGTCCAGGCAGGTTAGCGCCGGCGCATACCCGCGACGGTTCACAAACAGCATCGCCTTCTCCCCCCGGGAAAGCGTCTCCTCGACCGCATCCTCGAGTGCGGAGGAAAAATACCGGTCCGCGCCCCGCCGCGCGGATTGGCCTTTGAGGTCCACGATGGAGATCTCGGGAAGATGCCGCGTCCCGATCCGCTCCGGAAGAGACAAAAGCTCCGCCTCTCCCGTCCGGGTGAGACGGATGGATTCCGCGGAGGGGGTGGCGGACCCCAGAAGAACGACCGCCCCCTCCATCCTTGCGCGCATCACGGCAAGGTCCCGCGCCTGATACCGGATCCCCTCCTCCTGCTTGTAGGCCGAGTCGTGCTCCTCGTCGACGATGAACAGCCCCGGAGACGAAAAGGGCGAGAACACGGCGGAGCGCGCTCCGATGCAGAGGAAGACCTCGCCCGCCCGGATCCTTCGCCACTGGTGCGCCCGTTCGGCCGGGGGAAGCCCGCTGTGGAGAACCGCCGCACCCTCCCCGAACCGGGCACGGACTCGGCCGAGCAACTGCGGAGTAAGCGCAATCTCGGGGATCAGGTACACCGTCTGCCTTCCGGTGAGCCGGGCCTGCTCGACCGCTCTCAGGTACACCTCGGTCTTCCCCGACCCGGTAATCCCGTGGAGGACGAAGGCGGCGAACCCTCCGGAGGCAAGGGCAACGCCGGTCTTCGCGAGAGCCGCCTCCTGGTGGGAAGTGGGGACGAGCGCTCCGGACGTGTCAGGGAAAGGAGAGGCGGATAGCGCAGGGGACTTCATCCGCACCGAGCCTGCGAGGATCCCCTTCGCGGCAAGTCTTCGGGCGACATCCCCTCCGCCGGGAACGAGGGCGGACAGGTCCGGCGAGGAGATCTCTCCCGCCTCGAGAACGGCGGCGTATACCCTTCGCTGCTTCGGCGTCAACGCCGCCGGAGAGCCCTCCGCAGCACGGTACACGGTTTCGGTCCTCGGGGCCGCCGGGGCCGCCCGCCGTGGGAGCCCCCCGGGCAGAGCGGCCCGGAGCATCTCGCCCAGGGGAGCCAGGCATTCGCGCGCGGCGGCGTAAAGAAATGCGAGATGGGCAGAGGATACGTAGGGCTCCTCGTCCAGAAACGAAAGGACCTCCCGTGCCTCGCGCCCGCCGAGGGTTGATCCGTCCGCGAGCGCGGTGATGAGCCCGGTGACCTTTTGCCGCCCGAACGGGACGAGAACGCGGACGCCGACCCGGGCACGCGCCTCCTGCCCCGAGGGGACCCTGTAGGTGAACGGATGATCGATCGGAAGCGGCACCGCCACTTCCACGAACACCTTTGATGGGGGAGACGAATTCATCACCTCCACGATTCTACCGGAGGAACCATCCACGGGTAAGTGCCCCTTGCCATTCCTTATTGTGCGGGGACACTCCTCTCCCGTATTCCGGAGATGAATCAGGAATGTCCCCGGTGGATTGCGTCGAGCGGAATGGCAGCGAGCGGACGCAGGTCGCGAGCGTAGCGGAGAGGAATCCCCCGCGAGCCAGGGTCCATCCTCCGCGCGAGTGCTCCCCGTCATGAATAAGTTTTGGAACGTCCCCGAAGGGGAAAGAAGCTGAAGTTACTTCGCTCCGTTTCCGTAAAGAATTCTGTGATGTGGGAAGAAGAACGGAGGATATAAAACGATGGCCTCTATGCCGTT
>DAOUUI010000236.1 GCA_030668225.1 Deltaproteobacteria bacterium | reverse complement strand
GAGACGGAACTGCTGCTGGTCATTCCCTGACGGACGCAAGGTCGTGGTAGCGGAGCAGATATTGCCCTCCGACCGGGGACCCGGTGCGCAGCGGGGGGTTCCGCGGAGCGGCCTATGGAGCGAGGAAAAATCCGTCGAGCGGAATGGCAGCGAGCGGGCGTAAGGTCGCGAGCGTAGCGGAGGGGAATCCCCCGCGAGCACCCGTCCCCGGGAGAGGAAACACCTCCGGGCATCGGCGCGAGAGGAGACCGTAGGCGCCCAAACTCCCCTGATCCTAAGCGCCTCCCTTCCGGAACTTCCGTTTCTGCCTCCGCTCCCTCCGCTTTTTCCGGTACAGGAGGACCGCCCGAAGCGCCAGGAAATAGGCGATCGTGGCAGTGACCAGGGCGACGATCGTGTTTCCCGCGAGGTAGATCCCCGCCCCCAAGGTCAGCCCCCGCAGTCGTTCCCCGTTCTGGACGCTCGCAAACACCCTGGTCGCGTCGGCCCGGAAGATTGCCGCCCCCACCGCCCCGGAGAGAGTCCAGAAAAACGGCGTCGTGAGCGGGTTCATCACCAGGGACCCAAGCACCGCGGAAACGCGGTTCCACCGGAGTAACGAGGCGAAGAGCAGGGAGAGCGGAATCCCGATCCCGAACGTGGGAAACACGCCCAGGAACACCCCGAGCGCAAATCCCAGCGCGACATGGACCGGATTCCCCCCCACGCGGACCAGGCGCAGATAGATGTAGCGGAAGATTCTTCCGCACCGTATGCGAAGGGGGCGTCCGGACCGTCGAGACATGGGCGGTATTATATAAGGATCCCGTGCGGATGGGGCGATCAGCGGGAGAGGAGCCCGAGAAACCCGGAGAGGATCCCCTCCGGGAGAGAGGGGCTTCCGTGCGGTACCCTCCCCAGATAGCGGTCCCCCGCAATGCGGCGAACCTCCCCTTCGTTGCGGTCCCGCGCCGGGAACGGACCCGGCGTCCTGTCATTCAAGACGACCCCGAAGAGGGGGAGCCCCTCGGACCGGAGAAAATGCATGGTCAGCTTCAGGTGGTTCAGGACCCCGAGGCGATTCTCCGCCACCACCAGCACGGGGAGACGGGCGTATTTTGCAAGGTCGGCAATACGATACCCCTCGCGAATCTCCACCGTGATCCCGCCCACACCTTCCACCAGAACCAGGTCGAACTCCTCCAACGCCCCCGCGATCGCGGCAAGGACACGGTCGGTGTCTATGACAACTCCTTCTTCGCGCGCGGCCAGGTGGGGGGAAAGCGGAGCAGAGAGAGGATACAGGCAGACAGCGGAGAGAGGCAGGTCCGGGGCGACCGCTTCGCGGAGGGACGACGCATCGCCCGGGAACGGGGCCCCGTCCGCACCCGGATTGCACCCGGACTCGACCGGCTTGAAGGGCCGCACGGAGAACCCCTTCCCCCTCATCGCCTTTCCGAGGAGGCAGGCAACATAGGTCTTCCCTGCCCCCGTATCGGTCGCCGTGATCAGGATCGCGCGGCCCACTTTCAGGGGGACACTCCTGGGGGGACATTCCTGTTTCTATCAAGTCTCACGTTGAGGAGTGGGGGGGGGGGGGGG
>DAOUUI010000126.1 GCA_030668225.1 Deltaproteobacteria bacterium | reverse complement strand
CCGCGACCAACAGCTTGGAAGGCTGTGACTCTGCCAACTGAGTTACGCCCGCGCATATTGTAATCTTACAATTCTATAAATGAAATTCCATTACGTCAATAGCAAACGAGAAGTCGATGCCGGTCCGCCTTCGCCCAACTACCTGAAAAAACCCGCGTAGGGCTTCGGCGGGACAGCCTTCGCTAAAATTTCCGGCTTGCCCAGCCGTAGCTCAAAAGCATAATGCTTTCCGTACCTCTTTTGAGCGAAGGCTGGTGGAGGGGGGAGGATTCGAACCTCCGTAGGCGCTGCCAGCAGATTTACAGTCTGCCCCCTTTGGCCACTCGGGTACCCCTCCTGCCGGTAGATTGTCCGCCTTCGCTCCTCATCGCAACCGAAAATCCGAGATTTCGTGGCTTCGGCGGGACAGCCTTCGCTCAAGCAGGCTTGCCCAGCCGTAGCTCAAGAGCCAGGATCTTATCCCAAGCTCTTGAGCGAAGGCTGGAGCCGACGAGAGGAATCGAACCTCCAGCCATCTGATTACAAATCAGACGCTCTACCGTTGAGCTACGTCGGCCGTTCATTCCGGTTCTGAAACAAGGCATTTCATACTATTCCCGCCTGGATGTCAACGGATATCGACAGGTGGAAACCTCACCGGGGGATGGATATTACGGCACCCGTGCCACGCGCGTGCAGTACGCGAGGATTCCCGAGCTTACCCCGACGTTCAAGGAGTCGATTCCTTCCTCCATCGGGATGCGCACCGTCCCGTCGCACTTCTCGCGTACCAATCTGCGAACGCCTGTATCCTCGTTGCCGAGGACAAACCCCGTCCTGCCGGCCGGCGAAAATGCCGACACGTCGGTTTCCCCGTCCATGACGGCCGCATAAACCCAGAACCCGGCTTCCTGCAGGTCCTCGACGGCACGGGTGAGGTTTTTCACCTGCACCACGGGGACGTGCGCAGCAGCCCCCGCGGATGCCCGGAAGACGGCCGACGTCACGGGGCAGGACCGGTCCCGCGGAATCACGACTCCGGAAAGGCCGAACGCCCGGACGTTCCGCAAGACCGCCCCCAGGTTGTGGGGATCGGTGATTCCGTCCAGGAGAAACGACGCAGTCCTGTCGGGAAGGGATCCGAGCCAGGCGGAAAGCTCTACATACCGGAATTCCGGGATCTCGGCTGCAATCCCCGCCCCCTCCTTTTCCCCGGTTCGCCGATGCCACTCCTCCCGCGGGCACGAAAGACAGGGAACGCCGGCTGTCTCCGCCTTCGTCGCAAGAGACTGCCTGACCTTTTCGGGAACCGAGTCGGCAATCAGGATCTTCCTCGGCCGCTGCACCCGGGAGGAGAGGACCTCCTCCACGGGATGATACCCGGTGACCCACATGCCTCTTATGCCTCCCGGGAGCCGGCTTCCCTTCCTCTTTGCATCTCGGCCGCGAACCGACTCGCGGCTGCAACCGGATCGGCGGCCTTCGTGATCGGCCTTCCCACCACGAGATAATCCGCCCCGTTCCGCATCGCGTCGAAGGGCGTCACCACCCTCTTCTGGTCCAGGGCCGCATCGTCCTGAAGGCGGACTCCCGGGGTGACGAGGACAGCCGAGTTTCCGACGAGTTCCCGGACAGCGGACACTTCTCTTGCGGAACAGACGTACCCGCCGATCCCCTCCCGCATCGCCATCCCCGCCAGACGGAGCACCATGTCGGCAGGAGACGACGGAACCCCGATCTCCGAAAGGTCGGAGCCGTCAAGGCTGGTGAGCACCGTCACGGCGAGAATCGTCGTCCCCGTACCGAAGGCGGCCTCCGCAGCGCTTGCAAGCATCTGCCTTCCCCCGGAGGCGTGCACCGTGGTGAACCGGACTCCCAGCGCCGCTGCGGAGCGAACGGCTCCCGCGACCGTGTTCGGGATGTCGTGAAATTTCAGATCGAGAAAGACGTCTGCCCCCTCGTCGCGGATCTTCCGCACGAGGTCGGGGCCACCACGGGGAAAGAGTTCCATCCCCACCTTGAACATCCCCACAACGCCTGCGAGGGCCTTGACGACGGAAAGGGCTGAATCCGGGGAATCGGTGTCCAGCGCGACGATGATCCGTTCCTTCACGGGGTGCACTCCTTCCGTTTCTCCTCGACGGCAGCGCAGACCCGGTCGACGACCGCGGAGATCCCTACCCGATCGGTTTCCCCCGTCGTCCGGTCCCGAATCTCCGCGTAACCCGCCCCGTAGTTCTTCTCCCCGAAGGTGACGCGCAGCGGAATGCCGACCAGGTCGGCGTCCTTGAATTTGATCCCCGGCCGCTCGTCCCGGTCGTCGAACAGCGCCTCGATCCCCCGTACGGAGAGCTCCCCCGCCACCCGTTTCGCCTCCTCCACCAAGCCGGCGTTTTTCATGTTCACCGGCAGAACGCACACCTCGAAAGGGGCGATCGATATCGGCCATCGGATCCCGTCCTGGTCGTGGTGCTGCTCGATGGCCGCAGCGGCGGTCCTCCCGACGCCGATTCCGTAGCACCCCATCACGATCAGCTGCTCCTTTCCCCCGGCGTCGAGATAGGTGGCCGAAAGCGACCTGCTGTATTTCGTTCCCAGGCGAAAGACGTGCCCCACCTCGATTCCCCGGGAAGAACGCAGGTTCCCCGTGCACCGGGGACAGCGGTCTCCCTCCTCGACGAGTCTTACGTCTGCGTACGCTTCCGGCTGGAAATCCCTGCCGGGAACGACATCGACCAGGTGGGCGTCCTGTTCGTTGGCCCCCGTCGCCCCGGAAACGATCGCCCCGACGGAGTGGTCCGCCAGCACCCGAACCGGTAAACCCACCGGCCCCGTGTACCCCGAGGGCGCCCCGGTGATCTCCCGGACGCGGTCCTCGCCCGCCAGTTTCAACCACTCGGCGCCTACGTAATTCTTTACCTTGGTCTCGTTGACCTCGTGTTTTCCGGAGAGGACGACGGCAACATCCCCCTTGTCCGTCTCGAACAGGAGAGTCTTGATCAGGAGTCCCGGGGCGATGTTAAGAAATGCGGACACCTCATCGATGGTCCGCTTTCCGGGAGTGGAAACCTTCCGCGGGGATCCCGGTGCGGGGGAAGAGGGAATATCGCGATCTTCCGGGGGGCACTCCGCCTTCTCCACGTTGGCGGAATATTCGCAGCCCCCGCAGGAGACGATCGCGTCTTCTCCCGAATCCGCGATGACCATGAACTCGTGCGAGCTGCTTCCGCCGATCGCCCCGGTGTCCGCCTCGACGGCCCGGAAATCGAGTCCCATCCTCCGGAAGATCCGGCTGTAGGCTTCGTACATTTTCCGGTACGTCCCGGCCGCCCCCTCCTCGTCCGCATCGAACGAATAGGCGTCCTTCATGAAGAACTCCCTTCCGCGCATCAACCCGAACCTCGGACGGATCTCGTCGCGGAACTTGTCCTGGATCTGGTAGAGATTCAGAGGAAGCTGCCGATACGAATGGACCTCCCCCCGGACGAGGTCGGTGATCACCTCCTCGTGCGTCGGCCCCAGGCAGAACTCCCGGCCGGCCCGGTCCCGGAACCGGAGCAGTTCCTTCCCGTAGGCGTCCCAGCGGCCGCTCTCCTTCCAGAGTTCCGCCGGGATGACGGCGGGCATCAGCACCTCCTGTGCACCCGCGCGGTCCATCTCCTCCCGGATGATCGCCTCGACCTTCCGTAATACCCGAAGCCCCGCGGGGAGGTAGCTGTAGATCCCCGATGCAACCTTCCGGATGAGCCCCGCCCGGAGCATCAGCCGGTGGCTTGCCACCTCCGCATCGGACGGTGTTTCCTTCGTCGTCGGCATGAGATACCGTGAGTACCGGATCAACGCTTCCTCCTCTTTGTTGCCGACAGGCGCTCCGCCAGCCGGACCACCTCTGCGACAATATCTTTTTCTTTCACCTTTTTGACGACCTCCCCCTGGACGAAGAGGAGCCCCTCTCCCTTTCCTCCCGCCACGCCGACATCGGCCTCCCTCGCTTCTCCCGGCCCGTTCACCGCGCATCCCATGATCGCCACCTTCAGGGGAACCGGCAGGCGGGAAAGGCGCCTTTCCACCTCCGTTGTGATCCCCGTGACGTCGATCGAAACCCTCCCGCACGTCGGGCAGGAAATGAAATCGGGCCCCCGATGCCGGATCCCGAGGCTTTTCAGGATCTGCCACCCCGCCCGCACCTCCTCCTCGGGGGGGCCTGTGAGGGAAACGCGAAGGGTGTCCCCGATCCCCTCGGACAGGAGAATCCCCAGACCCACGGCGGATTTGACCGTTCCCGAGAAGACGGAGCCTGCCTCGGTCACCCCGATGTGGAGGGGATAATCGTACTTTTTCGCGAAGAGACGGTACGCTTCGACCGTGGTCGGCACGTCGGACCCCTTCAGGGAAAACTTCACCTTCGTGAAGCGAGCCTTTTCGCAGGTACGGACGGCCCGCGCGGCGCTCTCGAGCATTGCCCGCGGGGTCGGCCCGCCGTGCTTGTCCAGAATGTCCTTTTCGAGCGAGCCCGCGTTCACGCCGATGCGGACGGGGATCCGGCGAGCCCGCGCCGACCGCAGCACCTCGAGGGTCCTCGCCTCGCCCCCGATGTTCCCCGGGTTGATCCGCAGCGCATCGGCCCCCGCCTCCGCGCACGCGATGGCGATCCGGTGCCGGAAGTGCACGTCGGCGATCACCGGGATCGGAGAGGACGATTTAATCCGTCGGAAGGCACGCACGGCGGCCTCGTCCGGGACCGCCACCCGGACGATCTCGCACCCCTCCCGCGCAAGTGAACGGATCTGCGACACCGTGGCACGAACGTTCCTCGTGTCCGTCTTCGTCATGCTCTGCACGGAGACGGGGGCCCCTCCGCCCACCGGCACATTTCCCACACGGATACGGCGGGTCTTCCTCCTGGCAGTCATCGTGCGGATTACTATAAGCGAGAAAGGGATTTTACGTCGATGCTAT
>DAOUUI010000177.1 GCA_030668225.1 Deltaproteobacteria bacterium | reverse complement strand
CGCCGCCGCGGCCCCCCTCCACCTTGCGGCCATGGAGGGAAACCGGGGATTGGCCGAGGAACTCCTTGCCGAGGGCGAGGACGTGAACGAACGAGACCACCTGGAAAGAACCCCTCTGCACTGGGCATCCGAGGCGGGAAACGAGGCCATCGTGGAACTGCTGATCGACAGGGGCGCCGACGTGAACGCGAAGGACCTGCATACCGACACGCCGTTGCACAGGGCCGTTGTCAAGAACCGGGGAAGAGTGGTGACGTTGCTCATCACAAAAGGCGCCGACGTGAACGCGAAAGACCGGTTCGGCCAGACACCCTTGCTGCTTGCCGCCTATAAAGGGAACGGAGCCGCGGTGGCACTGCTCATCGCAAGCGGCGCCGACGTGGATGCGAAGGACCAGGGCACCAACACGCCGCTTCACAATGCGGTCTACATGGACCACAAACCGATCGCGAAGCTGCTCGTGGCGAAAGGCGCAGACGTAACCGTGAAGAACAATTACGGGATCACGCCGCTTCACCTGGCCTCCCTCAAGGGGTACGAGGACCTCGCGAAACTGTTCATCGCAAAGGGTGCCGACGTGAACGCGCGGGATATCTTCGGCGCTACGCCAATGCAGAACGCGGATCACAGGGGATACGAAAACATCCTCACGTTGCTCGAAAAACACGGAGGGCGCCGGTAGGACGCACGGGCTGCCGGGCGCGTCCCCTCTTTCCCGGGTTTTGTCCGTGGGTTTGATCAATGGATTCAGTCACAGAGAGCCACTACCTATAGGGGAGGTCAAGCGACATGTCCGGAATCATGGCGCAAGTGAGCCTCTACCCGCTGAGGCAGGACGATCTCTCACCCTCGATCGACGCCGTGACCAAGGCGCTTGCACGGCACGGTATCGAGAGAGAAACCGGCGCCATGAGCACCCTCGTGTGGGGCGACGACGAGAAGGTTTTTCCCGCCCTGATCGACGCCTTCCGGGACCCGGGCAGGATGGAAGACACGGAACCCGTCCGGGAAGGGTACGGCGAGGGTGGTTTCGTGGTCGTCAAGGCAGACAAATCATTTTGAGCGGGTCCATGAAAACCAAACTTCCTCTCGCCTTCATCCAGTCCCTCTTCGAAAAGCTGGATCCCGATCGGTTTCAGACGCAGTTCCTCAAGACCCTGATGCAGATCCAGAACGTGCAGAGAGGGTCCGTGTGGGTCAGGAAGGGGGACCAATACGTCTGCTCGGAGACGGTCGGTCCCGAGGCCGGGAAGGTCAAGGGAATGGCCATCAGCACCGATCGCCCAAGCATCGTGGGTTCCGTGTTCGAGACGGGAAAGATGACCATCGCCGAGGCCGGGAAGGATCCCCGCCACTTCAAGGAGGTCGAGAACGCCTTCGACGTCAAGAGCACACTGATCCTGTGTTTTCCCCTGAAACTCAGGGACGGAACCGTGTACGGGGCCGTGCAGATCATCGATACCAGCGCCGGAGGAGACCGGCTGAACCTGGACCCCGACTTTCTCGGGCTTCTGGAAGGCCTGGTGACCACGGGGGGCATCGCCTTAAGCGCCTCCCTGGCCCTCGAGGAACAGCAGAAACAGAACATCGAACTGAAGAAGATGCTGGAGGCGGTCCGTTCCCCGCCACTCATCATCGGGCAGAGCGAGAGCTTTCTTTCCGTCATGCGAATCGCCGAGACCTACGCCGGGAACGATTTCCCGGTCATGATCACCGGTGAGAGCGGGACCGGCAAGGAAATCCTCGCCCGGGAGATACACCGGCTCGGTTCCCGGAGAGACAGGCCTTTTCTCACCCAGAACTGCAGCGCCATTCCCGACGCCCTCCTGGAGAGCGAACTGTTCGGATACCGGAAGGGCGCGTTCACCGGGGCGATCCGGGACAAGGTGGGGCTTTTCGAGGCCGTCCGCGGCGGTACCGTCTTCCTGGACGAGATCGGCGACATGCCCCTTGCCCTGCAGGCCAAGATCCTCCACGTACTGCAGAGTAACGAGATCAAACCGCTGGGAGGCACCGAATTTCGGAGCGTGGACATGCGCATCATCGCGGCCACGAACAGAAACCTGAGCCGGAGCATCGAAACGGGACAGTTTCGGGGGGACCTGTACTTCCGTCTGAACGTCCTGCCCCTGGTGATGCCGCCCCTGAGGGAGAGGAAGGACGACATCCCCCTGCTGCTCACCCGATTCCTGCAGCGCTTCGCACAGAGGTCAGGGAAGCACCCCTTGACGTTCGCACCCGAAGCCATGGAAAGGCTGGTGGAATACCATTGGCCCGGAAATATCCGCGAGATGGAGAATCTGGTCAAGTACCTTCTCACCGTGATCCGGGGGGATACCATCCGGTTGTCCGACCTTCCCCCGCTCTTCGACCGGGCACCGCCCGAGGTCCCGGCCGGCCGGCCGGACCGGCCTCCCCTACGTCCTTCGGGGCAAACAGACCAAAGGGATGCTGCCGCCTTGTCCGGATACTCCTGGGAAGAGATGGAACGGGACTACATCCTGTCTCTCCTGGAAGGGGTGAAATGGAACATCGCCGCCGCGGCCCGCCAGGCCGGGATCAAGAGATCCACCTTCACCGCGAGGATGAAGAGGCTGGGGATCAGTAAAAGCCAGGGGGCCGCAAAGACCCCCTAGCTCATTCGCCGCCTCATTCCGGCAATCTCCGGTAGGAAATTCTTTTTTCGGCATTGGTTTTGCTCTGCTCGACCTGATGTTTGGCATCGTCCAGGCAGGCCAGGAAGGTCCTCACCCCGACCTGCGTCCGTGTCACCACCTCATGCAATCCGGTACCTGCCTCCTGCGGAAGAGCGGAAGATGCTTCCCCGGATGCTACCCTCTGACGGAAACGCCTCTTCGAAGGGACGTCGATCTCAGCCTCTCTGGCCTGCTTGGCGGCAACCTTAAAACAGTTGCATATGGGCGTAATCATCCTGCAGATACGGTCTGCCAGCTTTTCCTTTCTTCCCTCCTGTCCCATGACTACTTCCATTACGCCCCCCTTTCCCTCTTTCCCT
>DAOUUI010000186.1 GCA_030668225.1 Deltaproteobacteria bacterium | reverse complement strand
AGCGTCGCCGTCTCCATCGAGGAGTACCAGGAGAACCCGGAAAAGAACCTGATCCGGATCCGTGCGGAAGTTTGCGTGGAAAGGGAATCGCAAAAAGGCATGGTGATCGGGCGGGGGGGGAGGATGTTGCGGACCATCGGGACCGCGGCAAGACAGGAACTGGAGAAAGAGACCGGCTGCCGGGTATACTTGGATCTGTTCGTAAAGATCGAAAAGGACTGGAGCCGGAAGGAAACGATGCTGCGAAGGCTTGGGTATGGCTAGTTCCGAGTTCACGGTTTCCCTCGTCGGTCGACCGAACGTGGGGAAATCCACCCTTTTCAACCGGATCACCGGGAAGCGGAGGTCCCTCACCTACGGGGAACCCGGTGTAACCCGCGATCTTGTCTCCCACCTCGCGGAGCACGACGGCAAGCGATTCCGTCTGGTCGATACCGGGGGGTACTTGTCGGGGGAAAGGGGGGATATCCTCTCGAAGGTCCGCGGACAGGTCCTCCGTGCCATCTACGAGTCCGACGCGGTCATTTTCCTCGTGGACGCCCGTGACGGGATCCTCCCTCTCGACAAGGAGATCGCCACGATGCTTCGCGAGCGGGAGAAGCGCTTCTTTCTCGCAGCGAACAAGGTGGACACCCGGGAAGGGCAGGAGATGGCCACACAGTTTCACGAACTGTCCGTCGGTACGGTATACCCGGTTTCCGCCGAGCACGGAACGGGTGTGTCCGACCTCCTCGACGCGATCGTTCCGCTCATTCCCGACTCCGTTCCCGAAGACGAAGGAGCCTTGGAATCCGTCCCGCGCGTATCCGTCCTTGGGCGCCCGAACGTGGGGAAATCCACTCTCATAAACACCCTTGTCGGGTTTGACCGGGTTATCGCCTCGGAGATTCCGGGGACCACCCGCGACGCGGTGGACGTCCTTGTGACCTACGGGGGAAAGAAGTACCAGTTCATCGACACCGCGGGGATCAGGGCAAAGAGGAAGACCGAAACCGTCCTCGAGAAGTTCTCCGTGATCAAGAGCCTGGAATCCCTGAAGCGGTGCGATGTCGCGATCCTGATGATGGACGGACCGGAGGGATTGTCCCACCAGGACCGGCAGATTCTGAGGTACATCCTCCTCGAGGAACGCGCGGTGGTCGTAGCCGCGAACAAGGCAGATCTCTGGGGCGGGGAGGAAGGGCGCCGCCAGGGAATTCGCAAAATTCAGGAGAAGTTGGGATACGCATCCTTCGCTGCCGTCATCCCGACGGCCTCGGTAACGGGAAAGGGGATCCCCCTTCTCTTCAAGAAGATCGAGGAGGCCTTCGGCAGTTTCCAGAAACGGGTTTCCACGGCGTCCCTCAACCGCAAGGTCTCCTCCGTTCTCTATGCTGTCCCCATACCCTCCCGCAAGGGGAGGAACCGGGCCTTTTACATCGCACAGGTGGGCGTCATGCCCCCCTCCTTTACCGTGTTCGTCAAGGACCGGGACGGGATCCCGGATTCGTACACGAGATATCTGCAGAACAAGATCAGGGACCGGTTCGGTTTCAAGGGGTCGCCCATTCGCATCGTGTACCGCGAACGATGATCCGGTCCCGTTCGGGGTCATATGCTTTATAATTGCTGCAACCCTCTTTGCAGCGGCCTATCTGCTCGGCGCCTGCATCATCGGGGCACCGGGACGGGAGGAGTAGGGATTTTCTCCGGAAGGGGAGACGGGTGCAGCCACGGAAGAGACTCCTGGCGGCGATTGACGTAGGGACCAACACCGTCCGCATGCTCATTGCCGCGCAGGAACGCGGAAGGCTTCGACCCGTTGTCCGGAGACGGTGGATCACCGGTCTGGGAAAAAACCTCCGGGCGACCGGCGGGATCGGCGAGCGGGAGTTCCGTGATTCCCTCGAGGTTCTGCGGAATTTCCGGAGAGAGATGGACACGCTGGGTGTAGCAAGGGTTCGTGCGTGCGGAACGGCGGGGCTGCGCGAAGCATCAAACCGTGATGCCTTCCTTGCCGGCGCGACGGGGGTAGGGGTCTCCGTAGAGATCATCTCGGCGCGTGAGGAGGCTCGATGCACGTGGGAGGGTTCGGCCGGACGTCTCCGGGACAGGGGGGCCACCTTGGTCATGGACATCGGGGGAGGGAGCACGGAGTTCATCGCGGGCCCCGGGGAACGCGATTCGGTCAGCCTCCCGATCGGAGTCGTCGTCCTCCCCGGTTTCTTCCGGTTGTCGGATCCGCCGCGCCCCATGGAAATGCGGAATATCGAATATTTCCTGTCCGACCGGATCTCTGCCGGGACGCGACGGTGGCGACAGCGGAAGTTCCGGAGGATGGTAGGCACTGCGGGAACTTTCACCACGCTTGCCGCGCTCGAGTTGAGGATGAAGACCTACCGGCCGGAAAGGATCGACGGATACCGGATGCCGATATCCGCCGTCCGGAGATGGGAAACACGCCTTGCCCGCCTGACGGAAAAGGAACGCCTCAAGCTGCACGGGATGGAGAAGGGACGAGAACGGTACATCGTGCCGGGGGTGGTCCAGGCTCTTGCGGCCATGGAGCATTTCGGACTGAATGACCTGTATGTAAGCGATTCTGGTCTCCTGGAAGGAATTCTGCGGGGGATCGCGGACGGAAAGGGAGAAAGCGGATGAACGGGAAAGGCATGGAGGAAGGATTGACGTTTGACGATGTGCTCCTGCTTCCCGCGGAGTCAAAAGTGCTCCCGAAGGATGT
>DAOUUI010000166.1 GCA_030668225.1 Deltaproteobacteria bacterium | reverse complement strand
TTATCAGGGATCGACGAGATGGTGCGGATCGTCTCGGCGCTGATCGAGAGGTGGAACACTCCCGGAGGCGGGGGGGGGTGATGCGGAAAGCCGACCTGATCGCCCATCTCAATGCCCTCGCCCCGCAGGCCGACCGCTGGAGAGCGAAAAACCGATATTACTACGAATCCCTCGAAAAGATTCTCCGTTTCCACGTGCCGCCCGGGTCGTCAGTGCTGGTCATCGGGTGCGGTACGGGAGACCTGCTGCATGCCCTCTCACCGGCTCGTGGTGTGGGGATCGACATCAGCCCGGCGATGGTTACGATCGCCCGTTCGAAATATCCCTCTCTGGAGTTCCTGACCGGCGACGCGGAAGACCTCCCCCTCTCCGAGAAGTTCGACTACGTCATCCTCTCCGACGTCGTCGGGTACCTCGAAGACATCCAGAGGGCCTTCGAGGAGATCCGGAAAGTATCCCACTCCCGCACCCGGGTGATCATCACCTACTACAACTATTTCTGGGAACCGGTGTTGCGGGCCGGGGAAAACCTCGGGATGAAACGACCGCAGCCCGACCAGAACTGGCTGGCCCCGGATGACATCCAGAACCTGATGTCCCTGGCGGGGTTTCAGACGATCCGGAAGGGGTACGGGCTTCTTCTTCCCGTCCGGATCCCCCTTCTCTCCGATTTCTTCAACCGGATCCTTGTAAACATCCCCCTCCTGCGGAAACTGGCTCTCGTTCATCTTGTCGTCGCGCGCCCCGCCCCCGTACCCGTGCCCGTGGAAACGCTCTCCTGTTCGGTCATCATCCCCGCGCGGAACGAGCGGGGAAACATCGAAGGGGCCGTTGCCCGCACGCCACGGATGGGGAGGCATACCGAGCTGATCTTCGTGGAGGGGAACTCCTCAGACGGGACCACCGAAGAGATCGAGCGGGTGATCGCCGCGAACCCGGGACATGACATCACGCTTCTGCGGCAGGGAGACGGCGTGGGGAAGGGGGACGCGGTGCGGAAGGGCTTCGCGGCAGCCAAAGGCGACCTCCTTATGATCCTCGACGCCGACCTGACGATGCCGCCGGAGGAACTCCCGAAATTCCTCCACGCGCTGGCGTCGGGGCGGGGGGAGTTCATCAACGGTTCCCGCCTCGTCTATCCGATGGAGAAGCAGGCGATGCGTTTCCTGAACGTCCTGGGGAACAAGTTCTTCAGCATGGCGTTCACCTACCTGCTCGACCAACGGTTCAAGGACACCCTGTGCGGGACCAAGGTGCTCTTCCGGCAAGAATATGAGCGGATCGCGGCGGGGAGGAGCTATTTAGGAGACTTCGACCCCTTCGGCGACTTCGATCTGATCTTCGGCGCCGCAAAGCTCGACCTGCGGATCGTGGAGGTGCCTATCCGTTACCGCGAGCGGAGCTACGGTTCGACCCAGATCTCCCGCTTCCGCCATGGATGGCTGCTCCTGCGGATGACCCTCTTCGCCATGCGGAAGATCAAGTTCACCTGACCCGATGCCGAAGGAAGAGGTCCGAAAGCACTTCCAGGAGATCGCCGGCGATTACGACCGGTGGAAAGAGAAGGCGTCCTACTACTACGGCCTCCTTGCGGACATCTACCGGGAATTCGTCCCGCCCGGCGCCACCGTGCTGGAGATCGGTTGCGGAACCGGAACGCTCCTGCACTCCCTTTCCCCCCGCCGGGGGGTAGGGGTAGACCTCTCGCCCGGCATGGTGGAGATTGCCGCCTCGAAGCATCCGGCGCTCACGTTTCTCGTCGCGGACGCCGAGAAGCTGGATCTCGGGGAGACGTTCGAGTTCGTGATCGTGCCCGACGTGATCGAACACCTGTCCGACGTGGGCGCGATGTTCCGGGCCGTCCGGAGGCATTGCGGCCAAGGCTCCCGCATCATCGTGACCTCCGTCAACCCCCTCTGGGCTCCCGTCCTTCACCTCGCGGAACGCCTCGGCCTGAAGATGCCCGAGGGAGAGCACCGGTGGCTCTCCTCCCGCGAACTGAATGCTCTGGCGGAAAACGCAGGATTTATCAGGGATGGGGAGCATGGCAGGATCCTCCTGCCAAAACGGGTCCCCCTGCTGGCCCCTCTCCTGAACTGGCTGGCAGGCCGGCTCGGCTTCCTCCGTCCCCTCTGTCTCACGCAGGTGATCGTGCTGAAGCCGCGCGGCGCACCCCCGGACCCTGTCGGGTCAACCTCGGCTGACAAATAAGGACCACGATGCCCACGCGAGAATACGCCGAACATAAAAGACCGACAGGGACCCGGAATCTCCCCCCGGGTTTTCGCCACGGCAAGGGACTGCAGTACCTGGTGGCTTGTATTCTGGTCGCCGCTACCCTCGTGGTATACGGCCAGATCGGCAGGCACGAGTTCCTGCACTACGACGACGACCAGTACGTCACGGAGAACCCGGTGGTCCGCTCCGGACTCACGGTGCAGGGGGTCGCGTGGGCTCTTACCACAACGCACTTCAGCTACTGGCACCCCCTCACCTGGCTTTCCCACATGACAGACGTCGAAGTATTCGGTCTAGACGCCCGTGCACACCATTTCGTGAGCCTGTCGTTCCACGCCGCAAACGCCGTCCTGCTGTTTATGATCTTGTTCCGTATGACCGGCGCGCTATGGCAGAGCGGCTTCGCGGCGGCCCTTTTCGCCCTGCACCCCCTCCACGTGGAGTCGGTCGCCTGGCTTGCAGAGCGGAAGGACCTGCTGAGCACGTTCTTCTGGCTGCTCGCCATCGGGGCCTATCTACGGTACGCGCGGCGACCGGGTGTGGCGCCATATCTGTTTGTCCTCCTGCTGTTCATGCTCGGCCTCATGGCGAAGCCTATGGTGGTAACCTTGCCGGTCACGCTTCTCCTGCTGGATTATTGGCCCCTGCAGCGCTTCTCCCGGGATGCTTCCCCCCCAGAGTTCCCGGGGAATGAGCTTTCGGCGCGTCGGCCGGGGCTGCACATCCTGGGAGAGAAAGTCCCTTTTATCCTGTTGGCGGTGGCCTGCGGAGTGATTACGCTTCTTTCCCCCGGCGTGCAGGGAGCCTCGAGCTCTCTGGAACGCCTTCCGTTGAACGTCCGGGGCGCAAACGCCCTCGTTGCGGCCGCCGGCTATCTCGGAAAAACGATCTGCCCCTCCTCCCTTGCGGTGTATTACCCGCACCCCGAGGGCGCCCTCGCTTCCTGGAAAATCGCGGGAGCTGCCGCCCTGGTGGGGGGAATCACGATTCTGGTCCTCCGCATGGCGAGGCGTCGGCCTTACCTTGTCTTCGGCTGGTTCTGGTATCTGACGACCCTCTTGCCGGTGAGTGGGCTGCTCCAGGTGGGGGGGCAATCCATGGCGGACCGGTACACGTACGTGCATCTCATAGGAATATTCGTGATGATCTCGTGGGGCGTTGCCGACATGGCCTGGTCCTGGCGCCTTCGCGCTCCAGCGCTTGCCGCCACGGCCTTCGTCGCGCTCTTCGTCCTGGCGTTTGTCTCGTGG
>DAOUUI010000093.1 GCA_030668225.1 Deltaproteobacteria bacterium | reverse complement strand
TTCGAGTTCGCTTTCATGCGCGTCCGCGACGACATCCCCCAGAAGGAACTTGCCCGGTACCTGGTCGAGTACGCACACGACAACCCGGATCTGGCCCGTTCCGTCCTCGCGGGAAAGGTCCAGCCCGGGAGGACGCTGGTGCACGAGACGGCCATCGACCCGGAGGACGCCACGCGGATCCTCGACCACGAGCGTGCGGACCAGATCGTCCGGGAGGCTTCGGTGTGGGCGGTATCGCTTTGCTACTGCCGGCACGTGATGGAACATGAAGGAAGGGCCTGCGCGCAGCCGATGGAGGTGTGCACCACGCTGAACGCCGCCGCCGATTTTCTCGTTCGCCGGGGACTCGCGCGGAAGATCTCCCGGGAGGAGGCGTTGGACATCTTCGCCGCCACGCGGGAAGCGGGCCTCGTCCACATCGGGGACAACGTGAAGCGCCGCCCGGCGTACGTATGCCACTGCTGCGGCTGCTGCTGCGCCATGCTCATGGCGATCAACCGGTTCAAGATGTTCGACGCCGTGGTCACCTCCCCGTTCCTGGCGGAAATGAACGCAGGCAAGTGCACCGGCTGCGGCCTGTGCGCGAAGAAGTGCCCCGTCGGCGCCATCGAGATGCGGGGGGAGGAAGGGGAAACGAAGGCGGCCGTTCTCGGGGAGGTGTGCCTGGGGTGCGGCGTCTGCAAACCCGCCTGCGCGGCAGGAGCGCTCCGGATGGAACCGAAGCGGGAACGGGTCCTCGTCCCGGAGAACGCCTGGGAGCGGGCGGTGCTCATGGCCATCGAGCGGGGGAAGTTCCAAAACTTTCTCTTCGACGACTTCGATCGGCTCGACCACGCCGCCTTGCGCGTCATCACGCGGATCGTGGTCGCCCTGCCGCCGGTGAAAAAGGCCCTGCTCGCCGGTCAGGTCCAATCCCGGTTCTTCCGGGCCCTGGCGGGATAACCTCCTGCATGCCATGGTGAACCGTCTCCGGGAGGGAGGGGGCTGGCCGGTTCCCGGGACGCCCGTCGCCGACCCCGCACAGGTTTTCCGTTCCGCCTCCGGGGCGACGGGCGCGGTGCTGCTCGAGACGCAACGGCCTGAGGTAAGGGACCGATTCTCCTACCTGTTCAAAGACCCCGAGCGTGTACTCGTATGCAACGAGCCGGGCGACGTGCCTGCGCTGCTTTCCGAGGCTGGGGAGTGGCAGGTCAGGGGATACGCCGTAGCAGGGTACGTTTCCTACGAGGCGGGGTTCGCCCTGGACCCCGTGTTCGCAAGGGAAGCGGACCTCTCCCCCCGGTTCTCCCCCCTCCTCTGGTTCGGCGTCTACCCGGGATACCTGCGGTTCGACCATCTCACCGGCCGCTGGGACCGCATCGGGCACGTCCCGGAAGATTGGAACACAACCGCCGCATTAGCCCCCACCCCCCTTCCGCACGACAGGATCCCCGAGCCTCGCTTCTTCCTGTCGGAGAAGGAACACGGGGAGAAGGTAGAAGCGATCCGCGGGCTTATCGAGGACGGATTCGTGTACCAGGCCAACCTGACCGGGAAGTTCGTCTTCCCGTACCCCGGGGATCCCTTTGCCTTCTACCTGCGGCTGCGCGCCGCCCAGCCGGTGCCGTTCGGAGCCTTTCTGCGGACAGAGGAAGGATGCATCGTCTCCCAATCCCCCGAGCTCTTCTTTCGGGTCCGCGGGGATCGTATCGAAGCCCGCCCGATGAAGGGAACCGCCCCGAGGGGGATCTCCGAGGCGGAGGACCGAAAGGTGGCCGCAGCTCTCCGGAAGGATCCCAAGAACCGGGCCGAGAACGTGATGATCGTCGACCTGCTCCGTAACGATCTTGGGAGGTTGTGCCGTCCGGGTTCCATCCGTGTCCGACGCCTCTTCGAGGTCCAGAGATTCCGCACCTTGATGCAGATGGTATCCACCGTCTCGGGCGTCCTCGCGGAACGCCAGACCCCTCTCTCCCTTTTCCGGTCCCTGTTCCCCTGCGGTTCCGTCACGGGCGCTCCCAAGATCTCCGCCATGCGGATCCTTAAGAGATTGGAAGAGGAGCCGCGCGGCATCTACACAGGCGCCATCGGGGCGATGTTCCCCGGCGGGGACATGGCCTTCTCCGTAGCGATCCGCACGATCACGGTCCGGGGCGGCCGTGCCGAGACGGGTGCCGGCGGCGGCATCGTTTGGGACTCGACCCCGGCGGAAGAGTTCCGGGAGGCCCGGCAGAAGGCGCAATTTCTCCTCCAGTCCCCCCTGGACTTCCATCTGGTGGAGACGTTCCTCCTTTCTCCGGACGGGACGTTCCGGCTCCTCGCCCACCATCTCCGGCGACTCGCCGCATCCGCCCGGTATTACGGATTCCGCTACCGTCGGGAGACCATTCTATCCGCGCTGGAACATGCCACGGGCGAGTGCAGGCAGGGCGGGAGGGGTCGAATGAAAGTCCGCCTCCTTCTCGGAAAAGGAGGAAATGTATCGGTAGAGACCTCTCCGCTTGCCGGACCTGAGGCCGGGGGGGAAACCACCCCCCTGCAGATGACCCTCTCGGACGTCGCCGTCTTCTCCCGGGATCCCTTCGTGCACCACAAGACCACAAACCGCGCATGGCGGGATGCGGAGCTTGGGAAAGCGCGGAAGGCGGGGTATGACGAGGTCCTGTTCCTGAACGAACGAGGAGAACTCACCGAAGGAGCGATCACCAATGTCTTCCTGGAGATCTCGGGACGCATTTACACCCCTCCTCCCTCGAGCGGACTCCTGGAAGGGGTGTTCCGGCGGCATCTGTTGAAGGACCGGTCGCTTCGCGTTTCGGAGAGGGTTCTCTTTCCCGAGGACTTGGGGAAGGCCGATCGGGTATTTCTCACCAATTCCGTGCGGGGCATGCAGGAAGCCCGGCTGTCAGATCGGATCCTCGATTCTCTCGCCGGATAATAAGGGGAGGATTTCATGAAGAGCTATCGGAAGGAGTTGTGGTTTACCATCCCGCAACGGATGGAGTTCGTAAACATCACCCGGGACGTCGACGGTTGCCTGAAGGAAAGCGGTATCCGCGAGGGGCTGTGCCTGGTGAACGCGATGCACATCACGGCATCGGTCTTCATCAACGACGACGAGGGCGGACTGCACCAGGACTACGCACGCTGGCTCGAGGAGTTAGCCCCCCACGAGCCGATCTCCCGCTACCTGCACAACCGGACGGGGGAGGACAACGGGGACGCGCACCTCAAACGCCAGGTGATGGGGCGTGAGGTAGTGGCCGCCGTAACCGGGGGAAAGCTCGACTTCGGCCCCTGGGAACAGATCTTCTACGGCGAGTTCGACGGTCGCAGGAAGAAGCGGGTCCTCGTCAAGATTATCGGGGAGTAGCCCGCCGGTTCCGACCCCACAGCAGGAGGAGAGGGAAGACAAGGGTCATCAGCGTGCCCGTGACGGAGCCCTGCGCCTTGCTTCCCGCGCCTCGCGGCGCCACGGTGCACCCGCCCGACGAGCTCGGTCCCGAAGCCTGTGCCGCGGGCGCTTCCGGCGGGGAGGCGACAAACGCATGGGTTGCACCCAACGCCGTCGTCCCGGCCCCGGCTACCTGACCGAGATCGTTTACGGCTGCGGCTTCCGTCGTCTCCCAGCCTGGGAAGGAAAGGATCTCGTACGTTCCCCCCGACCGCAGGAAGCTTCGCATCCCTTCCGGGGAATCGCCGTATCCGGCAACCGTCTCCAGGTTGTTGACCGCCGTGGCGTACGAAGAGGTCCACCCGGGAGGGGTCATGGAGACGAAGAACGGGTCGGAGAAGACGAACCCCCGGTCGGTCCCCGATTGCCGGGAGTTTACCGCCACCCGTCCATTTTCGTTGATCCACCGGGGGACGGCGAAAGTCGTCCCCGGCGGGGTCAGGTCCCGGTATCCCTGATTCGGAAGATAGAGGCGTGCCGTGTTGTCCCCGCTGCCGACGAGTTCCCCCGAGGAGTTTCCGGCCGTCACGACCGAAAAACCGGGGAAGATCTCCGCCGCGCCATCCCGTGAAACGAACGCCCCGAACTCTCCGGTCCCGCCGACCGCGCCGTCCTCCCCGACGTAGCTGGCTTCCGAGGACCCCCACCCCGGCGTCGGGTCGAGGAAGGTCGTTCCCACCAACAAAAAGGCGTGACGGACGCCGTCTTTCACCCAGGTCCCGGCGATCTCGCCGCTGTCATTGATCCACACGGCCCGCGCACTGTCGGCCCCGGGGGGGAGGATCTCGGTGATCCTGCCGGCACTCCACAGGAACCCGCGCTCCCCGGAATCGGTCGTCCCGAAACCTACCGCCTCGCCGAGCCCGCTTATGCACATCACCCTGGAATCGATCCAGCCGGCGGGATGGATGTCCGTGTACTGGTACGATTCCCCGAGCGCTTGCGAGGGGAGAAGGCAGAAGAGAAAAAAGAGGGGAAAAAGCGATGACCGGATTCCTGATTTCCCTATGTTCTCGATGATTTTCCGCATTCTGCTCCAGAAGGGAGCAAAATCCGGTCCAAATCGAAAAATAAAATAAGGTACTAATTTTTAAGAGTATTTTAATTTCAGGCGAGAAGACCATGAATGCTTAAGGAAAATAATTTCCCAACCGCCGCCCTTTACAGGGAAAATCATTTCCTTTTTTGGCGCCAAGGCCGGCTGTCATCTTTCAGGGTGAAGGAATGTAAGGAGAGTCGGTCGTCAGGCCGCCTCCCGGGACCGGCCCCGTTCCTCCCGTTTTCCCGGATTATGGCCGGTACGCCCGTCGTCTGCGGCGGCTCCGGAAGGGGAATCCGCCCCGTGCCAGGATGCCAGGTACCCGGACAGGGAGATCGGGGCAAGGCCGAATGCGGCGTAGTACGGTTCGCTGTCACAGGCGTTTCCCGCCAGAAGGACGTCGAGCATGTCCGTGGAGAGGGGAAATTTCTCGAACCGGGAGAGGAACCGCGCCGCACGCCGGATGTTCGGGACGGCGATGTGGACCTTCCGTACCCGGACACCAGCCACCGATGCGATCCGGTCGACCAGTTCGCCGTACGTGATCTGCTCCGGTCCGCCGACGTCGAACGTTCTCCCCTCCGTGTCGGGACGGGTGAGGCAATCCACGATCCCCATGACCACGTCCCCGACGAACACCGGCTGCAGGAGGAACTTCCCGTCGCCCGGGATGGGAAGAACCGGGGCACGGCGCACCGCCGTCCCCAATTCGGAGAGAAACCGGTCTCCCGGCCCGAAGATCCCGCTCGGCCGGAAGATGGTCCAGGAAAGTCCCGACCGGCGGACGATCTCCTCCGCCCTTCCCTTCGAGTCGAAATAGCTGCCGGGGCCGCCGGCCGACGCCCCGAGTGCGCTCACGTGCACGAACCGGGAGATCCCCCACATCTTCGCCGCTTCCACGGCGTGCCTGGTGGCATCCACGTGAACCTTCTCGAACGTGATGCCCCGCGCCGGGAACTCCCGGATGATGCCCGCCAGGTGCACGACCGCCTTGGTGCTCTGGGCTGCGTTCTCCACGAACTCCCGGTTGGTGACGTCGCCCGGGGTCACCCTGCTCGCACGCCGGATATCCTCCGGGATGCGGTCTTCCGATCCGACCCGGACAAGAAGACGGGGGAGGTGTCCCCGCGCGATCAGGGCCCTGCACACGTGACGGCCCAGAAACCCCGTCCCTCCCGTGACGAGAACCTCCCTGTAGTCAAGAAACGGAACTTTTTCCATATACGTTAAGATGCGGCGAGTGGCCGGGTCGGTTCGCCCACGTCCCGTATCGCCTTTGCTTGCCTCCGAACCGACTTTGTGGCATTACCTTACATACACAGGCAGGCACTTCGGAAAAGAACCACCCGTGACGAATAAAAGGAGGATGCGATGCCCACCTATTCTTTCGAGTGCAGGAAATGCAGAAAAAAGTTCCAGGAAATCCTTACCTACTCGGAGTACGAGGCCGGAAAGCGCAAGTGCCCGAAGTGCGGAAGCAAGGACGTCGCCCAGGTGCTCGGGACCTTCTTCGCCAAGACTTCCCGAAAGTCGTAGAAAGGGAGCGTCGTGGAGGAATTTGCCGGGGTCGAGACGTGGCGCGTTTTCCGCATCATGAGCGAGTTCGTGGAGGGGTTCGAATCCCTCCGCAGCATCGGACCGGCAGTTTCCATCTTCGGCAGCGCGCGCGCGAAGCGGAACGAATGGTCGTACAAGACCACCTGCAAGGTGGCGGAAGTACTCTCCCGCAGCGGATACGCCATCATCTCCGGAGGGGGACCCGGAATCATGGAGGCGGCGAACCGGGGGGCCAAGCGCGGCAAGGGACTCTCCATCGGACTCAATATCATACTCCCCGAGGAGCAGAAGGTGAACCGGTTCCAGGACAAGTCCCTCCACTTCAAACACTTCTTCGCGCGCAAGGTGATGTTCGTGAAATACGCCGCGGGGTACGTGATCATGCCCGGCGGGTTCGGAACGCTCGACGAGTTCTTCGAGTCGCTCACGCTCATCCAGACGGAAAAGATCCGCAGGTTCCCCGTCGTGCTGATGGGGACGGAGTACTGGGGCGACCTGCTCAAGTGGATGCGGACCAAGATGGTGGAACACGGGACGATCTCGAAATCCGACCTGCAACTGTTCCACGTCACGGATGACCCGAACGACGCGGCCGATTTCATCATCAAAAGTCACAGGGACAGCATCCGGAAGGAAGGCGAGCGCCGCAAGAGGAGTCTTCCCCCCCCGGACGATCCGCCCACGTTGTAACCGCCGGAACCCGGCCGCCGCCGAGATCGTCATGAAACTATAACGACGGGATGAAGAAGGTCCCCACTCTGGACATCGAGGGGACGATCGTTTCGGGAGACCGGTTCCACCCGTCCCGGTTCGAGAAGGACCTGCAGGCGGCGGGAGTACTTTAGGGGGATTTAAGGGCGTTCCGATAGCAGGAACAACATCACCTCGCGGTTGAACACCTCCGCGTTCTCCGCAAAAAGTCTGTGGGGCGCTCCCGGAAGGATAACGAGCTTTGCTCCCGGGATGCGCTGCGCAATCCGACGCGAATTGACCGTCGGCACCACCTTGTCCCCGTCTCCGGCAATCACCAGCGTCTTTGCCCCGATGGTCGCAAGCCTGTCCCACGCCGCATGGCCCACGGCCGCCGCCAGTTGCCAGGCGTTGCTCTGCGCGGAGACCGGCCTGGCAAGTCTCCTCCTCACGAACTCCTCGATCTCCTCGGAGTGGTCGCGCCGGTACCCCTCCGAGTAGAGAAAGGGGACGACCCGGCGGATCTCTTCCTGCACGTCGGCCCCGGGGGACAGGACGAAGGATTTCAGGACCTCGGGCGCGGGGCGCACGGAACCTTCCCCACCCGGCGCCGTGCACGCCAGTACGAGCTTTCGCACCCGGTCCGGGTGGCGCAGCGCGACCTCCTGGGCGATCATCCCCCCCAGGGAGACTCCGAGGACGTGCGCCCGGTCCGCCCCCAGGTGCGCAAGGAGTGC
>DAOUUI010000061.1 GCA_030668225.1 Deltaproteobacteria bacterium | reverse complement strand
TCTGGCCACAAATCTTATATAGGATAAATTCCTATATAAAGTCAACCTGCTTTCCCACGAACCAGCCACGGTGGGCCAGCCGGAACCGCGAAAGCGACCACCTTCCTGTGCTCGTAACGGCGACCCGTCCGCACCGCTCATTTCTCCGGGTTGTACCCGTCGTTGAGGGCCTTGAGGAAAGCGACGATGGCGTTTTCTTCGGCCTCGGAAAGACCCAGGTTGCCAAGTTCTTCCCGGTTCACGTTGGAAGAAACCTCCGGGGCGGGCCAGCAGTTTTCCCCCGGTTTGGGGCCGCTCATCCCCTCGCATTTCGGAAACACGTCCCGGGCATTGTAGAAGTGCACGATCTCCTTGAGGGACTTGAAGGTTCCATTGTGCCCGAAGGACTTCACGAAGCCGGGAGAAGGCCTCTTGTCCACGTTCCGAAGCGTTGGAACCTTGAACTTCCCCATCTCCGCCTTGTATACCGTTTCCTTGTACCCGGCACCCTTGAGATAACCGCCCAATCCCGTATCCACGAAGGCTGTCCCTTGCGGGTTCCATTTTGCGGCCATGCCATAGAAGAGGTTATCCGGGTTCTTCGGGATGCCCAGGTTGTCGTAGGTAAAATCGGTGAAGACCGGGGATGTCCCCTTGGGGCCGGGCTTGCTCGGGTGGCACTCCGCGCACTTGCCCTTTCCTTCGAAGAGCGCAAGGCCCGCCATCTCTTCCTTTGACAGCTTCGCCTTCTTCCTCATCCAGAAGTCGAACTTCGAGGTGAAAGGGTTCACCTCCCGTGATCGCTCGTATGCGGCGATGCTTCTTGCAACGCGGTCATAGGTGGCTAGGACCCTGTCGCCGCAGTCGAGGGATCCTTTCCCCCAGACCTCCTCGAAGAGGCTTGCATAGGAGGACTGCTTGATCTTCGTGCAGAGGGTCTTCGTGTCCGGGACGTTCTGCTCCAGGGGATTAAGAAAAGGCCCCTGCGCCTGCTCGGCGAGCGGATCCGAAAGCGTTTTCCCCGTTGCCCTGCCATCCCAGAACATGCCGCCGACCCAGACCTTTTCTTCCTTGTCGAAGTGGAGTACGGGACTGTCCCCCGCATAGGAAGCCGCGGGCGGCTTCCTGTTCCCGAAACGGCCCTTTGTCGCTCCCTCGTGCACCGCTTCGCCCTTGTTGACCTCTTCGTCCGGGCCGGTGAAGCCGACCTCGGCACCATGGCAGCCGGCACAGGACTGCCCCTCGGGGGAGGAAAGATTCGTGTCGAAGAAGAGGATTTTCCCGAGCTGCTCCTTCGGGCTCAACGAGACGGGTTCGGAGGCGAGCAAGGGAACGGACAGGAAAACGGCCGTCACGACCGCGAACAACGAAAGACCGTATCGCCTCATGGGGAAGCACTCCTCCCGGGACTAAAGCGACCTGATCGGTTCACGGCGGGGCTTCTTAAAGAAGACCGTACGCCTCTTGAGGCCAACGGCTCCTTGATCAGGGAACCTCTGTACGTAAGATCAGGTTATCACTAAAGGAAAGACCGGTACCCGTTGAAAAAAGGCCGCCTCCCCCGCGGGGAAGGCGGCCTTTGGGTTTGCTGGCTCCCCGGGCAGGACTTGAACCTGCAACCTAGTGGTTAACAGCCACCCGCTCTGCCGGTTGAGCTACCGGGGAACGAAAAACGGCAGAAAAGAACTATAATCCCGTGTCCCG
The DNA here is from genome assembly GCA_030668225.1 of Deltaproteobacteria bacterium. Lineage (GTDB taxonomy): Bacteria > Desulfobacterota > Deferrimicrobia > Deferrimicrobiales > Deferrimicrobiaceae > CSP1-8. The sequence goes on along the minus strand of DAOUUI010000061.1, from coordinate 9,728 downwards.
TGCAACGTCAAGCGGATTGGAGCCTGGTGCGGTCTCCAGGGAAGCAGGCGTCGCCACCGTTGCCGGGATGGAATCGACCTGCCATTCGGGACCCGCCGGTTGGGTCGGAAGACCCCGGGCCACCCATCCCTCGAAGCCGTCGTGGAGGACGTTCACCCGGTGGAATCCCCGCTTGATCAGAATCCGCGCCAGACTGGCGCTGGTGGCTTCACCCGGTCAGGTGCAGTAGAAGACGAGGTCGCGGTCCCGGGGAAGGTGGTGGGCGAAGCGATGGAAAGTGGCCGGGCGAAGACGGAATGAGCCGGCAATCATCCGCTCTGTCTTGTCGTAGTATTCGTCCCGGCGGAGATCGAGAACGATCGGTGCGCTATCCCCCTTCATCTTCTCGTGCAGCTCCCCCGCGTCGATGCGGGGCGCCGCGTAACGCTTCACCAAATAGAACCGGTAACCGATCGCCCAAAGGATATAGGCGATCAGTCCGGCGGCCAGGACCCACAGCATCCCCCCCTGAAGGGTGCTTGCCGACCCGGCGATTTCCAGCCCGAAGGCCCATCCGAGCCCCGTTCCGGCGGCAGCCCAGAGGAGAGCCCCCAGGGAATCGAGGAACAGGAACAGGGAAAGCGGAACAGCGGCGATCCCTGCCAGCGGCGGCATGACCGAATTGACCCCCGGGAGGAACTTCGCCAAAAGGATCGTCACCGTCTTCCTGCGATGGAACTGGTCCACGGCGCTTTCGACGCAAACATCCGGGTTCAGGGAGATCCTGCACAGCATGAAAAGCACTCTCTTTCCCCGCCTCCGACCCACGTAGTACCAGATCCCGTCGGCCACGACCGCCCCCAGGACCGCTCCCGCGACCAGAATCGGCAGGGAGACATACCCGGCGGCTGCAAGCGCCCCGGCAAGGACGAACACCGGGAACGCGGGGAAGGGAGCGCCGATGTTCTCGATGAAGCTTACCAGGAACATCGCCGCCCAGCCGTAGCGGGCGATGAATAGGGAAAACCAGTCCATCTTTCCTCTCTCCGGTACGCAGTTACCAAATGAGATGCAGGAAACCGTCCCCGGGACTCTTAGTCACGCTACCGGAGGGAAACTGGAAGCTTCCGCCACGTGATCCACCCCGAGACGCCGAGCAACCCCAGGCCAGCAAGAAACGAGAGGAAGGAGAAATGCACAGGGACACCTGCCCCGAACCCGATCTTGATCCACTCGATGATGTACGTTGCGATGATGGTTGCCGATCCAAGCAGCCCCGCCACCCATCCCCACAGGCCCGGGGAGAAGCGCGCATCCTCCGGGGCTCGAAGGAAAAGGATGGCGAAGACGACCATCCCGGCGCAGATGAGGAGAACGGACCATACCGGGCCCACCCACGGCAGCGGAATGAGGAAGAGGACATCCCAGTCTGCGATCCCGGTGGGCCAGCCGATCGTCACGAAGAGCCAGAGGTAGTAAAAAACGTCCCATACAGCGAAAAGAAGGAGAAATGCCCCCATCCGGTGGACGCCGCCGCGGAAAGAGAGGAAGGCGACCAACAGGAGCATCACGATCGTCGCCGCCTCCCGGAAGATCTCCACCGCCAGCAACAGCGGGGGGATCTCTTTCATGGGAAAGATCGGCCCGCTACCGATGATCTCCCGGAGGTAGACCACCACCGTCGCCTCGACGAACGCCATGGCGACGGCGAAGGCGACAAGGCAGAAGACCTTTCCTCTCATCTGCCTTTCGCCGCCTCGCCGCGCAGAACCTGGCAGGTCGAGGTCGCACGCGCCACCGGCTTCCCTTCCCTGTTGGTGACGTCGCATTCGACCATGCCGATCGTTCTCCCCCGGTGCGCCACGCGCGCCGACGCGGAAAGCCTCCCTTCGAACACGGGGCAAAGGAAGTTGATCTTGAGCTCGAGCGTGGTGAACGTCTCCCCTTCCCCGAAGGAGACCGGGCGGAACCCCACCAGTTCTGCGACCGGAACCGCCGACAAACTATTTTTCCCCCGGTTTGCCGTCACAGCCACTTCTTTCTTCGGAAGTAGTAGATCAGCACCCCCGCCGTCGCCGCCATCACGATCAGTACGAGAGGGTACCCGTACCGCCAGGATAGCTCCGGCATGTTGAACGGAGAGGCCTGGTGGTCAAAGTTCATTCCGTAGATCCCCGCGATGAAGGAGAGCGGGATGAAGATCACCGCTATCATCGTGAGCACCTTCATCGTCTCGTTCATCCGGTTGGACACCGCCGACAGGTATTCGTCGACCAGGCTTGCGGCCATCTCCCGGTACGTCTCCAACATGTCCATCACCTGGATCGTGTGGTCGTAGCAGTCCCGCAGGAATACCCGGGTCCCGGGCCGGATGAGGAAAGAATCCTCGCGCAGAAGCTCGCTCATGGCATCGCGGGCAGGCCAGACGGCACGACGGACCTCGAGCAGCTGCCGTTTCACGCCGCGAATCTCCCTCAATATCGGGGGAGTCGGATTGCTGATCACCGTCTCCTCGAGGGACTCCACCTCTTCACCCAGCTTCTCCAGGACCGGGAAATAGGAGTCCACGACGGCGTCACAAAGCGCGTAGGTGAGGTAGTCCGCCCCCTCCGACCGGAGTTTACCCAACCCTTTCCGCAGGCGATCGCGGATCGAATCAAAGGGGTCCCCCGCCCGCTCCTGGAACGTCACCACGAGGCGATCGGAGAGAAACAGGCTCACCTGTTCCGTCTCCTCCGGATACCGGACTTCGCGCAGGACGATGAGCAGGTGGTTTTCGTACCGGTCCACCTTGGGTCGCTGGGGGATGTTCAGGACGTCTTCCAGGGCGAGGGGGTGAAAACCGAACCGGTCCCCGACGGACTTTACCACCCCGGGGTCGGAAAGCCCCCAGATGTCGAGCCACAGGACCCCGTTTTCCGGAACGGATAGGGTTGCGATCTCTTCCGGGCGCAGGACCCTCTCCTCGCATCGCTGCGTATCGTACGAGAACAGGAAGATTTGGACAGGCGCCGCGTCGGCCTCCGCATGTGCCACAAGGGTTCCCGGCAGCGTCCCGGGAGGATGCGACCGCTTGATCCTCTTTTTCCTCTTTCGTCCCATCGGTCTCCGCCCCATCGGCTCCCCTCCCTGTTTCGGTCTCTCTCTTATATACCAGAGGGAGCGGCACCGGCCAAAGCGCACCCCCCGTTGTCGCGCGGGGAGGCACGTGGAATAATGTATATATAAACCGAATTCCGAACGGTTCCGGATCAGGAGGTGCTTAAAGGATGGACTCCCGAGCGTTGCGCGGCGTCGCCTTTTCGCTTGTCGCATTCACCGCATTGGCCCTCGCGGTGTACGCCTGCGCCGTCAATCCCGTCACGGGAAAATCCGAACTCGCCCTCGTCTCTTTCACCCCCGAGGAGGAGATCGCCCTGGGAGCGGAAGCCTACGGACCCGCCGTGCAGCAGCAGGGTGGTTTTTACCGGGACAAGGCCCTCGAGGCGTACGTCCAGGGCGTTGGGATGCGGCTTGCCAGGGTGTCGCACCGGCCGAACCTCGATTACCGGTACCGGGTCCTGAACTCCTCCGTCCCGAACGCCTTCGCGTTGCCGGGGGGGTTCATCGTCATCAACCGGGGACTGCTCGTGGGGCTCAAAAGCGAGGCGGAGATGGCGGCGGTGCTCGGGCACGAGACCGGTCACGTCACCGCGAAACATTCCCTGGCGGGATACCAGCGGGCATTGGCTTCCAACATGCTCCTTGCGGGGGTTTCGATCGCCGCGGGGGGAACCACAGGGGTGATGGAACTGTCCGGCATCACCGCGTCGCTTGTCAACAACGGGTTCTCGCGGGAGCAGGAGCGTGAGGCCGACTGGCTGGGGATCGACTACATGGTCAAGGCGGGGTACAACCCGGAAGGGGCGGTGCAGCTCCAGGAATATTTCTATTCGGAGTTGGAGGGGGGAAAGAACCCGATGTTCGTGGAGGGGCTCTTCCGCACCCACCCGTTCTCCAAGGAGAGGATGGACAACGCCCGGGCCTACATCGCCAATCGGTACCCGGCCACGGTGAAAAACCCGAACTACACCTTCAACGAGATGATCTTCCTCCAAAAAACCACGCGGCTTCGGAAAGTCCAGAAGGCGTACGACATCGCCGACGAGGGCGACAAGCTGCTGAAAGAGGAACGGTACAGTGAAGCCCTTGCCAAGTACCGGGCCGCAGCCGCCCGGGAGCCGGACCAGGCGCCGTTTCCCTCTTCGATCGGCCGCGTGCATCTCATTCTTAAGGAGTACCCCGCCGCGGAGAGCTCCCTTCGCAGGGCAGTCCGCCTGGACGACGAGTTCTTCGAGCCGCACCTCCTGCTCGGGGCATTGCGCTACCTGAAAAAAGAGTACCGGGCGGCGATCCCGGAGCTTGGAAGGAGCATGGACCTGATTCCGACCAAGCAGGCGGCCGCCATGCTGTCGAAGTCGTACGAAGCGATCGGGGACGGGGAGAACGCGAAGAAGTACGCCGAAATGGCGCAATAGGCGCCTTCTTCGTTTATAATAGACAGTCCTTGCGTTTGGGGCAGGACCGTTGCCCCATGCTGCAGCCCGAAAAGAGAAGAAAGGAAAGCGCGTGCCCAAGGAAGAATTCATCCCGAAATGGATCGCCTGGGAGGTCACCGGGCGCTGCAACCTGAACTGCATCCACTGCCGCGCCTCCTCCTCCATGACGTCCCACGACACGGACTTCACGACGTCGGAGGCAAAGAAGCTGATCGACGACATCACCTCCTTCTGCAGCCCCGTTCTCGTCCTCTCGGGGGGGGAGCCGCTGCTGCGCCAGGATCTCTTCGAGATCGCGAAATACGGGACCGACAAGGGACTGCGCATGTGCATCGCCACCAACGGGACGCTGGTGACCGACGAGGTCTGCGGCAAGATGAACGAGAGCGGGATCAAGATCGTCTCCCTGTCCCTGGACGGCTCCACCGCGGACGTGCATGACGACTTCCGGAAACAGCCGGGGGCATTCGAGGCAACGCTACGCGCCGCCGAGACGTTTACCCGCAACGGCATCAAGTTCATCGTCAACTCCTCCTTCGCCAAGCGGAACCAGCACGACATCGCGGCCACGTACCGGCTCGCCAAAAGCATCGGCGCCCACGCATGGTACATGTTCATGATCGTCCCCACGGGCCGGGGAGAAGAGATCATGAACGAACTGATCAGCAAGGAAGATTACGAGGAGATCCTCGAGTGGCACTACCAGATGGAGAAGAACGAGGCCGACATGCTCGTTCGGCCCACCTGCGCCCCCCATTACTACCGGGTCCGGCTGCAGAAGGCCAAGGAGGAGGGGCACAAGATCGAGCCGAGAACGCTCTCCTTCTCCACGGGCGGCGGGAAGGGGTGCATCTGCGCGCAGTCGATCGCCTTCATCGACTCGAAGGGGAACGTCCAGCCCTGCTCCTACTTCCCCGTGGTGGCGGGAAACGTGAAGGAGAAGCATTTCCAGGAGATCTGGGAACACTCCGAGCTGTTCGAATCGCTCCGGGCATTCGAGAAGTACAAGGGGCGCTGCGGCGAGTGCGAATACTTGAACGTCTGCGGCGGATGCCGTGCCCGGGCCGACGCCGTCCTGGATGATTATCTCGAGGAGGAACCGTTCTGCGACTACGTCCCCATCCGAACGAAACGGCGGCTTGCGTCGGCGGTCGAGGCGGGAAAGACCGCTAAAAATAATTAACCCGGGTACGGAACCCAAGAACGGGGACGTTCCTAAGAACTGGTGGACGCCAGTGCTTCGAACTTCTTAGGAACGTCCCTGTTCTTAGGAGAGGTGATGATGGCGGATTATCGATTCTTAAAAGCGTGCAGGCGCGAGCCGGTCGACGTGACGCCCGTCTGGATCATGCGGCAGGCGGGCAGGTATCTACCGGAATACCAGAAGATCCGGGGGAAGAACTCGTTCCTCACGATGTGCAAGACGCCGGAGCTGGCGGCGGAGGTGACGATCCAGCCGATCAAGCGGCTAGGCGTGGACGCGGCGATCCTCTTCTCCGACATCCTCATCCCCGTGGAAGCGATGGGGGTCCCCCTCGAGTTCCACGACGGGAAGGGGCCGATCCTCGGGAAGGAGATCCGGACCCAGGCCGACGTCGACGTCCTCGCCGTGCCCGACCCGTCCGACAAGGTTCCCTTCGTGATGGAGGCGATCCGGATCTTAAGGAAAGAATTCGAGGGGAAGGTCCCGCTCATCGGCTTTTCCGGCCTCCCCTTCACCCTCGCCTCCTACATCGTGGAGGGAGGCACCTCCCGGAACTTCATCAAGCTTAAGACCCTCATGTACCAGGCGCCCGACGTCTTCACCTCTCTCATGGGAAAGATCGCGAAAACGGTCATTGCGTATCTCAACGCCCAGATCGAGGCCGGCGCGCAGGCGATCCAGGTATTCGACACCTGGGCGGGAATCCTGACCCCCGGCGACTACGAGAAGTACGTACTGCCGTACACTCGCCAGGTCGTGGAGGGGCTGCGGCGCGACGGCGTGCCGGTCATCCACTACGCCAACGACTGCTCGACGCTTCTTCCCGCCATCCGGACCCTCCCCGTCGACGTCATCGCGGTCGACTGGAGAATTCCGCTCGACCGGGCCGCGGCGGTGGTGGGAGAAAACGCGGCTCTCCAGGGAAACATGGACCCGACGATGCTCTTTCTGCCGCCGGAGCAGATCGAGGAGTGCGTGCGCGACGTCCTGCACCGCGGGCAGTCCGCTTCCTCCCACATCTTCAACCTGGGGCACGGCATTCTTCCGCCGACCAACCCCGAACACGCGGTCGCCATGGTGGAGGCGGTCCGCCGACACGGAAGGAAGGGGTGAACGCTCCGCAGGGGGGGGCGTCCCCGTCTGCACCTGCACCGCTTACAGGGGTGGTCCTCCTCAACATGGGGGGACCGGATTCGCTTTCCGCCATCCGCCCGTTCCTGGCCCGGCTCCTCTCCGACCGGGAGCTGATCCGCCTTCCCCTGGCACCCGTAACGCAGCCGCTGTTCGCCTGGATCGTTTCCCGAGTCCGCGCCCGGAAAGTTAAAACTTATTATGAAGAAATCGGCGGGGGTTCCCCGATCGCGGAGCTTACCGACAGGCAGCGCGCCGCGCTCGAGGCTCTGCTTGCGGAAACGGGGGGGAACTTCCGCGTCTACGTGGGGATGCGGTACTGGTACCCCCTGGCCAAGCACGCGGTCCTGGAGATGAAGGAAGACGGCGTGGAACGGGGAATCGCCCTTCCGCTTTATCCGCAATATTGCGCGGCGACAACAGGGTCGAGCCTCTCCGATTTGCGCAGGTGGATGCGGTGGGCCGGGACCGCCTTCCCGATGGCGGAGGTTACGTCGTGGCCCGACCACGCCGGGTACATCGCCGCTCTTGGCGAAAAGATCACGGAAACGATCTCCGGGGCGGACAGTCCCGAAGGGACACATCTCCTCTTCAGCGCCCACGGGGTGCCAAAATCGCTCATCGACGGGGGCGATCCGTACCAGGCCGAGGTGGAAAAAACGGTCGCGGCGGTCATGGAGCAGTTCCCGGGGACCCCCCACTCGATCTCCTACCAGAGCCGGATGGGAAGGACGGAGTGGCTTAAACCGGATACCGTGGAAGAAGTGTTCCGACTCGGGAGAGAAGGGGTCCAAATTCTCGTTGTCGTCCCGGTGAGTTTCGTATCGGACCATATCGAAACGCTTCACGAACTGGACATCCGGCTCAAGGAGACTGCCAGGGAAGCCGGCATCGCCACGTTCCTCAGGGTGCCGGCGTTTAACGACTCCCCCGCGTTCATCCGGGCCCTCCGGGACATCACGCTGTCTGCCGCCGGGCAGTCATGACGGGAAAAGGAGAAAGCGTGACGCGCATCGTCATCGTCGGAGCGGGAATCTCGGGGCTGTGCACGACCCACTACCTCGTCCGGGAACTGGCCGCCGCCGGGAAGTCGGTGGAGATCATCCTCTTCGAGGCCGAAAAGGTGCCCGGCGGGAAGATGCGCACCATCTGCGAGGACGGCTTCCACATGGAGTGGGGCCCGAACGGCTTCCTCACGAACAAGCCCCATTCCCTCGAACTCGTGAAAGAACTGGGCGCCGAAGACCGGCTCGCCCCGTCGTCGGACGCAGCCAGAAAACGGTTCATCTTCTCGGGAGGGGTGCTGCACCGGCTTCCCGAAACCCCCCCGGCGTTTTTCCGGTCCCGGCTTCTCTCCCTGCGCGGGAGAATTCGCATCCTCGGGGAGCTTTTCGCCCCGGGACCGCCTCGAGGGGTCGACGAATCGCTCGGAGACTTCGCCCGGCGGCGTCTTGGCCCGGAGGCGCTGGAAAAACTCATCGACCCGATGGTCACGGGGATCTATGCGGGCAACCCGGACCGGATGTCGCTCGCCAGCTGCTTCCCCCTCATCCACGATCTGGAAAGCAAATACGGCGGGCTCGTGAAGGGGATGATCGCGCTTAAGCGGGAGCGAAGGCGCGCCGGGGAGAAACGGGAGATGTCGGCCGGACCGGGGGGTGTCCTGATGTCGTTCGACCACGGCGTCCAGGCACTGACCGACATCCTGGCCGACAAACTTTCCGACGGCCTCCACCTGGGCGTAAAAGTCAACCGGGTCATCCGCCGCGAGGGGAAGATCCTGCTCTCGCTCGAGGAAAACGGCCTGCGCGGAGAGATCGACGCGGACGTGGCCGTGCTGGCAACGCCTGCCTACGCGGCCGCGGAGATGCTTGGACCCCTGGACTCCTCGCTTCGCGGGGCTCTTGCCGCCATCCCCTACTCGGCGATCTCGGTGGTGGCGCTCGGCTACGACAAGAAGGCCCTGGGAAACCCTCTCGACGGGTTCGGCTTCCTCATCCCCCGCGGGGAGAGGCGGAAGATCCTGGGCGCGCTGTGGGATTCGAGCGTCTTTCCGAACCGGGCCCCCGAGGGGAAGGCCCTGGTCCGTGCGATGGTGGGAGGCGTACGGGCCCCCGCGCTTGCGGCCCTGCCTCCCGCAGAACTTCTCGAACTCGTCCGCTCGGAGCTCACGGTGACGATGGGGGTGACGGCCGACCCGGTCCTCTCCCGAACCTTCTTTCACGAGAAGGGGATCCCCCAGTACCTGGTCGGTCACGGGAAAGTTCTCGGGCGGATCGAGGAGCGCCTTGCCGCCACCCCCGGCATTTACTTGAACAGCAACGCCTACCGGGGGATCGCCTTAAACGACTGCGTGCTGCAGTCCCGGCTGACCGCTGAGCGGATTGCCCGGGATCTCCACACCGGGATAGGATAAACAGGCAATGGGACACATCCGAAACGGGCACGGGGTGTACGGAAGGCTCCAGAAGCGGCTCGACCGGTTCCCGATCGGTGCGCCTCCCGCCCCCGCCCTCTTTGAAATCCTGAAACGTCTCTATACGGAGGAGGAGGCGGAGATCGCGTGCCGGATGCCGATCCGGTTCACCGGCATCGCCGGCATCGCCCGCCGCACCCGGAAGAACCCGGGCGCCCTTCTTCCGGTCCTGGAGCGGATGGCGGAAAAAGGGCTGGTGATGGACTTCGAGCACAAGGGGGAGGTCCAGTACATCCTTTCCCCCACCCTTTTCGGTTTCTTCGAGTTCGCTTTCATGCGCGTCCGCGACGACATCCCCCAGAAGGAACTTGCCCGGTACCTGGTCGAGTACGCACACGACAACCCGGATCTGGCCCGTTCCGTCCTCGCGGGAAAGGTCCAGCCCGGGAGGACGCTGGTG
>DAOUUI010000229.1 GCA_030668225.1 Deltaproteobacteria bacterium | reverse complement strand
CTACAAGGTCTCCCAGCGCCTCCCGGAATATGGGGACAGCCGCCGAAACGATGTATCCCCCCACGACCAAGGCCACCCCCGGGTCCAGCCACTTCCAGCCGGTCACGCGGTACAAGAGAAGGGATGCCAGGATCCCCCCGCCCGAATAGACGTCGGTCCGGAAGTGCAGTGAGTCGGCTTTCAGGGCGCTCGATCCGGTCTCCTCCCCCGCTTTCCGGATCCGCTCCGCGATGTACCAGGAGGCGGCGACCGACAGGGCCATGACGACAAGGCCGACATCCACGGAACGCGGTACGATCCCGGCACGCAGTCGGCTAATCCCCTCCCAGACGATCCACCCGCCGGTCAGGGCGACGATCACCGACATGAAGACGGTCCCCAGCGTCTCCACCTTCCCGTGACCGTACGGGTGGGAGGAGTCGGCGGGCTCCATCGACTTTTTGATCGAGAGGTAGTTCACCCCCGACATGAGGATGTCGGCCAGGTTGTCGAACGCGGAGGAGAGGACGCCCAGGGAGCCGCTTGCGACCCCGACGAAGAGCTTGGTAACAGCGAGGACGGTCGCACTTCCCACGGAAAAACGGGCAGTCCCGATCCGCTTTCGGTCCATCTCCTCCTTGCGATGATCTACCGCCATGAAGATTCTCGCCTTTTTTCGTCCAACGCCCGCTCCCAGTTCTTCCGGCACGGACGGAAACACCCTGATTGACAGCCTTTGGATACCTTTGCAAGAATAGCACATCAATTCCGGCGGGAGGGCGGCCGTGGTCCCCAAGACTAAGAAGATCTGGATGGATGGGAAATTCGTCGACTGGGAGGCCGCACAGGTCCATGTCCTTTCCCACACGCTGCATTACGGCGTCGGGGTGTTCGAGGGGATCCGCTGCTACCGGACACATGACGGCGGCTCCGCCATCTTTCGGCTCAAGGAGCACGTGGACCGCCTTTTCGCGTCGGCGCATATCGTCCTCCTGAAGATCCCCTTCTCCCGAAAGGAGATCTGCCAGGCCATCCGGCAGACGCTCACCACCAACGATCTCACCGAAGGGTACATCCGCCCGATCGTCTTCATCGGAGAAGGGGATATGGGCCTTTTCGTGAAGACCAACCCGATCCGCGTCGCGGTGGCCGCCTGGTCCTGGGGGGCCTACCTGGGCGAGGAAGGGATCAAAAAGGGGATCCGGGCGAAGGTCTCCTCCTTCAGCCGCCACCACGTCAACGCGGCGATGACGAAGGGGAAGATCAGCGGCTACTACGTCAACTCCGTCCTCGCAAAGTGGGAAGTGAAGAAGGCCGGTTACGACGAGGCGGTGATGCTGGACACGGAGGGGTACGTCGCGGAAGCCTCGGGGGAGAACATCTTCATCGTCCGGAACGGGATCCTGCAGACCTCGACGCTGACCTCGATCCTGCCGGGAATCACCCGGGACTCGGTTCTCAACATCGCCCGCAAGCTCGACATCCCGGTCAAGGAGGCCCGGTTCTCCCGGGACGAGATGTACACCGCGGACGAGATGTTCTTGACCGGCACCGCCGCCGAGATCACCCCGGTCCGGGAGGTGGACGACCGCCGCGTGGGCACGGGCAAGCCGGGTCCGATCACGCAAAAAATCCAGGAGGCGTTCTTCGACATCGTGCGCGGGAAGAACGCCCTCTTCGCGCACTGGCTCGACGTCCTCAAGTAGATCCTTCCCGGATCAT
>DAOUUI010000261.1 GCA_030668225.1 Deltaproteobacteria bacterium | reverse complement strand
GGATCACAAGCGTCCCTTCCTGCTCCGGAATCAGGGCATACCGAAAGACCTTCTTCCCCTGAATCCGGTCTCCGGCGCGCGAGGAGCTTTTCTCGATCTCCGGTTCATACACCTTGAATCCCTTCAGTTCGGGAACTTTCGGATCGCCGACGGTGTTGATGTTTCCGGCTCCGGATACGGTCACCTCCAGCGAGATGGGATCGCCCCGGGCCACGGACGCCTTATCCGCCTTGGTCGAAAGCGCGTACTTCCCCACTGCTCCGGAGAAATCCGCGGGCTTTCCCTTTGCAGGCAGGGGTAGCACGTCCACCTCAATGGGATCGGTGCGCAAGCGGCGCGCCTGGCCTCGCGAGAAAAACCCCCTTCCCGTCGAATACTCGAGATGCGCCGGAGAGATCACATGCTTACCGGAAGAAGTCGGAAAGAGCGCGGTCTTGATCTGCTGCATCTCAAATACGCGTCCCTCGATCACGACCCGCCGCGCGCGTGCATCGCGGGACAGCTCCTCCACCCAGAATCCCGGGGTCTCCGGGGGGGTATATTGCGGCGCATTCCACAGGGACAACCGGCTGTAATACGTGAATGTCAGGACCACCTGTTCGCCCACGTATGCCTTCGGCTTATCCACCTCCGTGGTGATGAAAATATTGCCCTGCGCGCGCCCACTCGTCTGCGCCCCCGGAGGACTTTTTTGCGCTCCTTGAGCCGAAGAACCGGCAGGAAGTTTCCGCTGCGCCGCCTGCACGACCTCCACCCGGACCGGCTCCGTCCGTACCGTCTTCCAGCGTACGCGGACCTCCACCGGATCGATCGTGAACACACCCACCGATCTCGGCATCAACGTGTACCGATATTCCTGCGTCGTCGAAACCCGGCCGTTGATCCACGAGATATTGGACGAAGAGGACGTACCCATCACGTCGAAGCCGTCCAGCGACGGGAGCGTAGGCTGCGACATCCCCTGCACGTTGGCTCCGGACACGGCCACGGTGAGCGTCAGGGATTCATCACCCGATACCCGCTGCCGATCCACCGACGCGGACACCGAGATCTCCTGTGCCTGGGCCG
>DAOUUI010000247.1 GCA_030668225.1 Deltaproteobacteria bacterium | reverse complement strand
GCTCGATCCCTTTCACCTCTCCGGCCTGGAGTTGCACTTCCTGCCGTGGATAGGGAAGGGATTTCGCCAGGACCCGGACCTGTTCCCGCTGGCGGTTATGGAGCCCTGCGAATGGCCCGCCGGCGTCTTCTGGGTAGATCCCGTTTACGACGATCCGGAAGTTTCCCATGCCGAGCGCTTTCAACTCGTCGTGCGCGCGGACCGTCTCGGAAACGGAAGTGGCCTCGGGGCGACAGACCAGGATGAATTCCGTCCTCTTCGGGTCGCGCATCGCCACGACCGCCCGGTCGTACTTCTCCTTGGAACCCTGGATCGAGGAAACGGGACCGATGCAGGTCTGCCCGGAGCCTTTCGCGCTCTCCTCGATGTGCCGGGACCAGTCGACGGGGAGTTCCAGCAGGCGGATGGTGTGTCCCGTCGGAGCGGTGTCGAAGATTATCACATCGAAATCCGTCTTCCCGAGGAAGTCGGTGAACCGGTCGAAAGAGGCGATCTCCACCGTGCAGGCGCTCCGGAACTGCTCCTCGAGAACCCTCATCACGTCCGGGGGCATGATCCCCCGCATGGGACCGATGACGTGCTCCCGGTATTCCTCGGTGGCCACGTCCGGGTCGATCTCCATCGCGAAGAGGTTTGGGGCGACCTCGGTACGCTTGTGCCCAATCGGCTGTTCGAAGATGTCGGCCAGATTGCTGGCCGGGTCCGTGGAGAGGATGAGCGTCTTCTTTCCGGAATCCGCTATCCGGACGGCGGTCGCCGCCGCCATCGTCGTTTTTCCCACCCCGCCCTTGCCGGAGAAGAAAAGATAGCTCGTCATGGAAGCTCCTTCGTTGTCGTCCATTGTCGTCACCCGCAGCGACCGCCGCGGCCGGGAGGGCATCACCCGCCCGGGGCGGGCTCGCTCCCCCCTCCGCCGCCAACGGAAAATCCGAACAGTTGCTGTTCCACCTTCCGGCGGCCGCAACCGGGGCAGCGGGGCTTCCACTCTTCCTTCTCCCGGATGGACATCTGGACCTCGAACGGCCGGCCGCAGGCGCGGCACAGGTAAGCGTAGGTCGGCATCTACCACGCCTCCTCGACGACCTGGTCATAGGTGGGATACTCCCCTTTGCAGACGACCTCCCCGTCGAGCAACGCGATCGGAAGTACCTCCTGCCCCTCGCGGGTCAGCAGGTCGACCACCGTCGGGTTCGCCATGAACCGCTGAGGTGCCTGGTTGATCGCCATCCTCTCCACAGTGATCCCGGCCTTCTTCCACCGGAGGATATTCTCCTGGAGCGTCGCCAGGGACGGGTCGGGCGCAGGCCCGCAAACCCCT
>DAOUUI010000097.1 GCA_030668225.1 Deltaproteobacteria bacterium | reverse complement strand
GGGCATGTCCCTGCCCGGGTGCGCAACCGCCCTGGCCGGCATGTCGAAGAAACGGCACATCGGGTACGCGACCGGGAAGCGCATCGTGGAACTGGTGCGAAAAGGGATCACCCCGCGCAAGATCCTCACGCGCGCCGCCTTCGAGAACGCCATCCGGGTTGACCTCGCGCTCGGGGGTTCCTCCAACTCGGTGCTCCATCTTCTGGCCATCGCCCACGAGGCGGGGGTAACGCTTCCCCTGGCCGAGTTCGACCGGCTGTCGCGGGAGACGCCGCAGCTCACCACGGTCACCCCGGCGGGTCCCCACATGATGGAGGACGTGGAGTTCTCCGGCGGGATCCCGGCGATCCTCAACCGGCTGCTGCCCAAGCTCAGGAAGAACCCGACCGTCTCGGGGGAGGACATCACCGCGGTCGCCAGGAAGGGGCGCGTCGTAAACGACGGCATCATCCGCAAGGTCTCCGCCCCCGTGCGGCCCGAGGGCGGAATTGCAGTCCTCACCGGAAACCTCGCCCCGGAGGGCGCGGTGGTAAAACAGTCGGGCGTCGACCCGGAGATGTTCACTTTCCGGGGGAAGGCCAGGGTCTTCGACTCCGAGGAAGCCGCGATGGCGGCGATCATGGGGGGAAAGATCCGTCCGGGCATGTTCGTGGTCATCCGGTACGAGGGGCCGAAAGGGGGACCGGGAATGCGCGAGATGCTATCCCCCACGTCGGCCATCATGGGGATGGGGCTGGGGACCAAGGTGGCCCTCCTCACCGACGGGCGATTCTCGGGTGGAACGCACGGGCCGTGCATCGGCCACGTCTCTCCCGAGGCGATGGAAGGGGGGGCGATCGCACTCGTGAGGAACGGGGACGCGATCGTGCTGGACATCCCGAGGCGGAAGCTCACGCTGGACGTCCCGGCGAAGGAGCTTGTCCGCCGGAAAAAAACCTGGAAAGCCCCGCGTCCGAAGGTTCGGTCGGGGTATCTGGCCCGGTACGCAACACTGGTGGGCTCGGCGGGCACCGGCGCCGTGATCCGGCCGGGAGGATGACGTGAAGATGACCGGAGCGGAGATATTAATCAAGGCGCTGGAAGACCTCGGGGTGGATGTCGTTTTCGGGTACCCCGGGGGGGCGGTGCTGAACATCTACGATGCCCTGTTCCAGAACACGAAGGTCCGGCACCTGCTCGTCCGCCACGAGCAGGGCGGCGTGCACATGGCCGACGGGTATGCTCGCGCCTCGGGAAAAACCGGCGTATGCCTTGTGACCTCGGGCCCCGGGGCGACAAACACGGTCACCGGGATCGCGACGGCGTACATGGATTCGATTCCCATCGTCGTCTTTTCCGGCCAGGTGCCGTCGCTCATGATCGGCAACGATGCGTTCCAGGAGGCGGACATCGTCGGGATCACCCGGCCCTGCACGAAACACAACTACCTGATCAAGCAGACCAAGGACATGGCGCGCACCATCAAGGAGGCGTTCTATATCGCCTCCACCGGGCGGCCGGGGCCCGTGCTGGTCGACATCCCGAAGGACGTCTTGGCCGGCACCGCGGAGTACCACCTCCCGGAAGAGGTGAAGCTCAGGGGATACCATCCCAACTACGAAGGGCACCAGAAACAGGTGGAGAACGCCATCCGCATGCTCCTGGAGAAGGAGCGTCCCGTCATCTACGCCGGGGGAGGCGTCATCCTCTCCGATTCGTCCTCGCTGCTTTCGGAGTTTGCCCGTATTCTGGGGATCCCCGTCACGACCACGCTCATGGGGCTGGGGGGCTTCCCGGGGACCGACCCGCTCTCTCTCGGGATGCTCGGGATGCATGGCACTTTCCGGGCAAATATGGCGATCTCGCACTGCGACGTGATCCTGGGGGTCGGGGCGAGGTTCGACGACCGGGTCACCGGGAAGATCGACGAGTTCGCGCCCGGCGCGAAGATCATCCACGTGGATATTGACCCGACCTCCATCCAGAAGAACGTCCCCGTGGACATCCCGATCGTGGGGGACCTGAAGGACGTGCTCCGGAAGATGATCAAGCTCGTCAAGGGGACGAAAGAGGCGGCAAAGTACCGGAAGAAGATCGCCCCGTGGCGGGACCAGATGGCGGAGTGGAAATCGACCCATCCGCTTGCGTACAAGCAGGGAAAGGGAAAGATCAAGCCCCAGTACGTAGTCGAGCAGGTCTACGATCTCACCGGCGGCGACGCGATCATCACCACCGAGGTGGGACAGAACCAGATGTTCGCCGCGCAGTACTACCTGTTCGATAATCCGCGGACC
The DNA here is from genome assembly GCA_030668225.1 of Deltaproteobacteria bacterium. Taxonomy (GTDB): domain Bacteria; phylum Desulfobacterota; class Deferrimicrobia; order Deferrimicrobiales; family Deferrimicrobiaceae; genus CSP1-8. The sequence goes on along the minus strand of DAOUUI010000097.1, from coordinate 4,904 downwards.
TTTCTTTCTTCCGGGGGGCTGGGCACGATGGGGTACGGGCTTCCGGCGGCGATCGGGGCACAGGTGGCGATGCCGGAAAAGCTCGTGGTCGACATCGCGGGCGACGGGAGCATCCAGATGAACATCCAGGAGCTCGCCACCGCCGTCCAGTATCGTCTCCCCGTGAAGGTGGTGATTTTGAACAACGGGTCGCTGGGGATGGTGCGGCAGTGGCAGGAGCTGTTCTTCCAGGGGAAGCTTTCCCATACGTGCCTTCCCCAGATCCCCGATTTCGTACGACTCGCGGAAGCTTACGGGGCGGCGGGGTTCCGGGCGACGAAGCCCGAACAGGTAAGGGATGTTCTCCGAAAGGGGTTCGCCGCACCCGGGCCGGCCATCATCGACATCGTGACGGATCCCAACGAGATGGTCTACCCGATGGTGCCTGCGGGGGCGCCTCTCACGAAGATGCTTCTCGTGTGACGGCCCGGGGGGAATCGATGCGACATACCATATCCGTTCTGGTGGAAAACGAGTTCGGTGTCCTAAGCCGCGTCTCCGGGCTGTTTTCCGGGAGGGGGTTCAACATCGAGTCGCTTTCCGTGGCGGAGACGCAGGACCCCACGGTCTCCCGCATGACGATCGTGACCAGCGGCAACGACCAGATCGTCGAACAGATCCTGAAGCAGCTCAACAAGCTCGTTTCGGTCATCAAGGTGGTCAACCTGACGAACAAGGAGACCGTGAACCGTGAGCTCGTGCTGATCAAGGTGAACGCCGACCCGGAGACGAAGGCCGAGGTGCTGCGCCTGGTGGACATCTTTCGGGCGAAGATCGTCGACGTGGCAATCCGGTGCTACACGATCGAGATGACGGGCGACGAGGAAAAGATCAACGCGCTGCTCCAGTTGCTGAAGCCGAACGGGATCCGCGAGATCGTGCGAACGGGTCGCGTGGCCATCGCACGAGGGATGTAGCAAGAGAAGGGGAAGAAGAGACAGGGATTTCCACATTGCCCGGGGAGGGGATGACGATGGTCCGGATCTACCGTGAGAAGGATGCCAGGCAGTCCGTTCTGAAGAAGAAGAAGATCGCGATCCTGGGATACGGGAGCCAGGGACATGCGCACGCGAACAACCTGAGGGAGAGCGGGATGGACGTCGTCGTGGGCGAGCTCCCAGGCTCCGAGAACGCGGCGAAGGCGAAGAAGGCCGGGTTCGAGGTCGTAGACGCCGCCACTGCTACGGGGAAGGCCGACGTCGTCGTCATGCTCCTGCCCGACGAACTGCAGGGGGACATCTACCGGACTGCCGTCGGACCGAATATCAGGAAGGGCGCCTACCTCATGTTCGCCCACGGCTTCAACATCCACTACGGACAGGTCGACCCCCGGGTTGATCTGAACGTGTTCATGGTGGCCCCGAAAGCCCCCGGGCATCTGGTGCGGGCGCAGTACGAGAAGGGGGAGGGCGTTCCCGCCCTCATCGCCGTCCACCAGGACCCTGCGGGGGACAGCCGGGACGTGGCGCTTGCGTACGCCGGCGCGATCGGTTCGGCCCGCGCGGGGGTGATCGAGACCTCCTTCCGGGAGGAGACGGAAACCGACCTCTTTGGGGAACAGTCGGTGCTCTGCGGTGGCGTGACGGCGTTGATCCTGGCGGGGTACGAGACACTGGTCGAGGCGGGGTACGCACCCGAGATGGCGTACTTCGAGTGTCTGCACGAGCTGAAGCTCATCGTGGACCTCATCTACGAGGGTGGGATCTCCACGATGCGGTACTCCGTGAGCAATACCGCGCAATACGGCGACCTGACACGGGGGCCGCGGATCGTCAACGCGGAGACGAAGGCCGAGATGAAGCGGATGCTCGAGGAGGTCCAGAACGGATCGTTCGCCCGGGAGTGGATCCTGGAGAACCGGGCAAACCGCCCCGTCTTCAACGCTCTCACCCGGCGCGGCGAGGAACACCCGATCGAGGAGGTGGGCCGCAGGCTCCGAGCGATGATGCCGTGGATCGCGAAGGGGCGTCTGGTCGACAGATCAAAGAATTGATCCGGAGAGGGATAGGCCGGCATCGATGGATCCGGGAAGGAAGGGTCGGGAGGGCGGGGTGATAGCCCCGGAAGGAATCCCCTTTCTTCTGGGAGCGATGGCCCTCGCGGCCGCGTTATTCCTCGTGTGGCCAAGGACCATTCCTGCCACGCTCTTCGGGGTTCTTCTCGTCCTTTTTGTCGGATGGTTCTTCCGGAACCCCGACAGGTCCCCTCCTTCTCTCCCCGGGGCGGTGATTTCCCCCGCAGATGGTAAAATAGTGTATGCGGGCGACAACCCGCCGGGACGATATTTCGGGGAACCGGGGAAGCGGGTGAGCGTCTTCATGTCTCTTTTCGACGTGCATGTCAACCGGGCCCCGGTTTCCGGCAAGGTGGTGTCCGTCCAGTACCACCCCGGAAAGTTCCTGGCGGCAAACGTCGAGAAGGCGTCGCTTGCCAACGAACAGAACGGGGTCCTCCTCGAAACGCCGGACGGCCACCGGGTCGCCTATGTGCAGATCGCAGGGTTCGTCGCCCGGCGTGTTGTTTGCGACCTCGTTCCGGGGGACACCGTCCGGGTGGGGCAGCGGGTAGGTCTCATCCGTTTCGGATCGCGGGTCGACATTCTGCTCCCCTCCTCCGCCTCCCTGAACGTGCGGGAGGGGGACCGGGTTCGGGCCGGGGAGAGCATCGTGGGGGTGGTGAAATGAAAGAGAGGAAAAGGCGGGAGGACGGGATCAGCCGCGGAGTCTACGTATTGCCCAACCTGATCACGTCGTGTTCGTTGTTCGCCGGGTTCTACTCGATCGCCGCGACGTACACCGGCCAGTTCGAAAAGGCCGCCATGGCCATTATCGCAGCGGTTGTGCTGGACGGACTGGACGGCCGGATAGCACGGATGACCCAGACGACCACGAAGTTCGGGGTGGAGTACGACTCCCTGGTCGATGTCGTCGCCTGCGGCGTTGCGCCGGCGTTCCTCGTGTATGGATGGGCTCTCTCGCGCTTCGGACGATGGGGATGGCTGGCCGCGTTCCTCTACCTGATCTGCGGGGCACTCCGGCTCGCCCGGTTCAACGTCCAGGTCAACACGGTCGAGAGGGGGAAGTTCAACGGGCTGCCGATTCCCGCCGCCGCGACGTTCGTGGCCTCCATGATCCTGCTCTTCTACTATCTCGGCGGATCCGGGAGCTACAAGCACGTCGCCGTGCTCCTCTCCATCTACGTTCTTGCGTTCCTCATGGTCAGCACCGTAGGGTACGACAGTTTCAAGGACCTGGAGCCTTTACGCCGTCGTCCTTTCAACACGCTTGTGGTGTTCATCTTCCTCGCCCTCCTGCTGGTTGCGGAGCCCCAGGTGATGATCTTCCTGTTCTCCTCCGTTTATATCGTTTCCGGTCCGGTGGGGGAGCTGGTGCGCGCGTTGCGGGGTCGGCGGCGGCAAGAGATAACGGACGAAAGCGAGAAAACCGCTCATGGGAATGACGCTGACGGAGAAGATCCTCGCGAGGCACGCGGGGAAGGAAAAGGTTGAGCCGGGAGAACTGATCCTCGCGAGGGTCGACCTCGCGCTGGGAAATGACATAACCAGCCCGATCGCCATCCAGGCGATCCGGAACCTGGGAATCCGGAAGGTATTCGACAGGGATCGGATCGCGCTCGTTCCGGATCACTTCACGCCGAACAAGGACATCCGCTCGGCCGAGCAGGCCAGGATGATGCGAGACTTCGCCCGCGAGTACGGGATCACGAACTACTTCGAGATCGGGCGGATGGGGATCGAGCATGTGCTTTTGCCCGACGAGGGGCTCGTTGTTCCCGGCGATCTCGTGATCGGGGCGGACAGCCACACCTGCACCTACGGGGCCCTGTGCGCATTCTCGACCGGCGTTGGCAGCACCGACCTGGCCGCGGCGATGATCGCCGGGGAGGTGTGGCTCAAGGTGCCCGAGTCGATCCGGATCGTGCTCTCCGGAAGGCCGGGAAAGTGGGTCGAGGGGAAGGACGTCATTCTCCATATCATCGGGAAGATCGGTGTGGACGGCGCCCTCTACCAGTCGATGGAGTACACCGGGGACGGGCTCGCGGCTCTCTCGATGGCGTGGCGCTTCACGATCTCCAACATGGCGATCGAGGCGGGAGCGAAAAACGGCATCTTCCCCTTCGACGAGGTCACGAAGGCCTACGCGGATGAGCGGGCTGCCCGGGATTACTCCGTGGTCGAGGTCGACGGGAACGCCCGGTATGCGGCGGAAATCGGGATCGACCTTGGGGCCCTCGAGCCGCAGGTGGCGTTTCCGCACCTGCCGGAGAACACCCGGCCCCTGTCCCAGGCGGGAAACGTCCCCATCGACCAGGTGGTGGTGGGTTCGTGCACCAACGGGCGCATCGAGGACCTCCGGAGCGCGTGCGCGGTCCTGCGCGGCCGGAAAGTGCACGACGCGGTACGGATGCTCGTCTTTCCCGCCACCCAGGAGATCTACCTCCAGGCGATGCGGGAGGGGTTGATGGAGATCTTCGTGAGCGCGGGCGCGGCGTTTTCCACGCCGACCTGCGGGCCGTGCCTGGGGGGCCACATGGGGGTCCTCGCGAAGGGCGAGCGGGCCGTCGCCACCACGAATCGGAACTTCGTGGGCCGGATGGGGCACCCCGAGAGCGAGGTCTACCTCGCCAATCCCGCGGTGGCGGCCGCCTCCGCGGTGCTCGGCCGGATCGGCAGCCCCGACGAAATCCGGTAGGTACACGATGCTCGAGGTGCCGGCCCTCCTGCGGCTGCTGCGCCGACCGGGTGCCATGACCGCCGAGGATCGCTTCCGCGGGCGTCAGGGGATTTCGTCGGGGCTGCCGATCCGGCCGAGCACCGCGGAGGCGGCCGCCACCGCGGGATTGGC
>DAOUUI010000211.1 GCA_030668225.1 Deltaproteobacteria bacterium | reverse complement strand
TTCACGATCGCGTCGGGCGCCTCATCCTTTACGATCGTTTCGATCCGCTCCCCGTCACAGATGTCCGCCCGGTGAAACCGGTACCGGTCATTACCCTCCACGTCCTCCAGATTGGCGAGGTTCCCCGCGTACGTCAGCTTGTCGACGTTTACGACCTGCCAGTCCCCGCGGGCGTCCAGGATGTACCGGATGAAGTTCGACCCGATGAATCCCGCCCCGCCGGCGACGAGAAGACGAAGACCGTCCTCCTTCATTGTCCGGACCTCTCCCGCCGGTTGCAACCCGTGCCGGAAACGCCTACGTTCCCGTCCTGCGTCCGCCTCGCGAAGCGAAGGAGGACGTGTCCTCCGAAGCTCCCCGATGGGCTCATATCCCGGGAGCGAAGGAGGATCATCCATCCTTCCTTTCCCAGGAGTACGGGATGTCGTTGTCGTGCGGGTGTACCCGGAACTCGTCAGGCTCTGCGTATTTGTAGGCTTCCGTGGGGATGTTGATCAGGAGGGCCTCTTCCAGGCTGACGGTCTTGAAACCGTGGTAGACGAGAAACGGGATGCGAAGGAGGATCGGCCGGTGTTCGCCCATGAAGAATTCGTTGACCTCCCCCTTGGTCGGCGACCCGTCCCGGGAGTCGTACAGCACCACCTTCATCATTCCCTTGACCACGCAGAAATGGTCGGTCTGCACCTTGTGGTAGTGCCATGCCTTGACCACACCCGGATACCCTGTCGTGAGGTACACCTGGCCGAACTTCCCGAACATCTCGTCATCGCAACGCAGGATCTCCATCAGGCGCCCCCGCTCGTCCGGGATCACCTTGAGCTGCTTGACCACCACTCCGTCGATCATCTTCCTCTCCTAATCGGGGACGTTCTTAAACTTTTTAATCCAGCACCCGTTTCCGGACGCTCCTGCTCCCTCCATCCTGCATTTCCGACTATCGCCAGAAAATACGCCCGCGTAATAAAAGTTCAGCAACGCCCCCTTTCTTATTTCTTAGGAACGTCCCTGTTCTTAGGCGTGGGTCTCCAGGGATTTCCTGCCGATCGAGTAGTAGAGGAACCCGCGCTGCCGGATCTTTTCGGGGTCGTAGACGTTTCGCCCGTCGAAGATCACCGGCTGGCGCATCAGATTCTTCATCAGCCCGAAGTCGGGCTTGCGGAACTCGTTCCACTCGGTGACGACGATCAGGGCATCCGCCCCCTGGAGGGTGCCGTAGGAGGACTCGGCATACTCGAGCCGGTCCCCGTACTTCGCCTTCACGTTCTTCATCGCCTCGGGGTCGAATACGGCGACCTGGGCCTTTGCCTTGAGCAGCTCGTCGAGGATGTAGAAGACCGGCGCCTCGCGTACGTCGTCGGTGTTCGGCTTGAACGCCAGTCCCCAGATCGCCACCCGCATTCCCTCGAGTTTCCCCTTGAAGTGCCTCTCCACCTTTTGGTAGAACCGCTTGCGCTGCTCCTGATTGATCTCCTCCACCGACTGCAGGATGGTAAGCGGCGCCCCCGCGTCCTGCGCGGTCTTGAGCAACGCCTTCACGTCCTTCGGCAGGCACGACCCGCCGTACCCGAGTCCCGGGAAGAGGTACTTCCGCCCGATCCGGGAGTCGGCCCCGACCCCCTCCCGAACCCTCTCCACGTCGGCCCCGACGGCGTCGCAGAAGTTCGCCAGGTCGTTCATGTAGGAGATCTTCATGGCGAGAAACGCGTTTGCCGCGTACTTGGTCACCTCGGCGCTCTTCTCGTCCATGACGATGACGGAGCTGCCGGCGGGGATAAAATGCTCGTACAGGTCGTTTAGCAGGGAGACCGCACGCTCGCTCCGCGAACCGATCAACACGCGTTCCGGGCGCAGGAAATCCTCGACCGCGAACCCCTCCCGTAGAAACTCCGGGTTGGAGACCACGTCGAACTCGAACTTCGAATCGGTGTGCCTGCGGATCGCTTCGTCAACCTTTTCGCTCGTCCCCACCGGGACGGTGCTC
>DAOUUI010000243.1 GCA_030668225.1 Deltaproteobacteria bacterium | reverse complement strand
TCTTTCTTTCCTCGCACTTCCGGAGTTCCTCCATCCCGGCATACGAATCGAACCAGCGCAGGAGGGACATCAGGACATGGGAGATCGTCCCGGTCTTTGGCGTGCCGCGTCTCATAATCGAATTACCTTATTATATATCCTTGAACGGGTGACCCCATATTTACTGAAACGCGCGATTTCCTTCCGGCACCTAACAGGTCATGGGAACAGGAAGGAAAACGAATCCGATGCATGCGGGAAGAACGTCATCATTTCTTTTCAGGGCGGTTCTGGTATCGGTTCTCATCCTGATACCGGGTCTTGCCCCGGATGAGGGAGACGTTGTGGCAGCGCAAACGTGCAAACCGACCCGCTCGGATGCAGAGGGACCGTTCTACGTCCCGGGAGCGCCGATTCGAACTACTACGGGCAACGGCCTGGTCATCCGGGGCCGTCTCCTCGGGGCTCCCGATTGCCGGCCTCTTCCCGGGGGAAAGATCGAATGGTGGCAGACCGACCGGCGGGGCCATTACGATGACGCCCACCGGGGGAGGCAAAACGTCGCCCCGGACGGAGCCTACCGGTTCGTAACCGATTTCCCCGGCGTCTACCCGGGGCGTCCCCCGCACATCCACTTCAAGGCGTTCGCTCCCGGGTACCGGACCCTCATCACCCAGTTGTATGTTCGGGGCGGGGAGACGGAGGTAGAATTCGACATCGTTCTCGTACCGGAGAGGTAGGGGGACCCGAGGGAAGAGACGAAGGTGCTCGTCTCCGGATCGACCGGGCTCATCGGCTCGGCCCTCGTTCGCGATTTCGCAGGCGAGGGGCACATCGTCACCCGGCTCGTGCGCCCATCTTCCAGGGCGGGAGGTGACGCGGTTCTTTGGGACCCCGGGGAGGGGACCGTGGACCTCGGCGGGCTTGAGGGGCATGACGCGGTCGTCCACCTGGCCGGAGAGAACATCGCGGGCTCTTCCTGGACCGCGAAAAGGAAGGCGTTGATCCGGGACAGCCGGGTCGGGGGAACGGGGCTCCTGTGCGAAACCCTTTCCCGTTTGGAGCGGCGCCCGGCAGTGTTGGTGTGTGCATCGGCAACGGGGTACTACGGGGACCGGTGCAGCGAGATCCTCCGGGAGGACAGCCCGCCGGGAAAAGGATTTCTGTCGGAGGTGTGCCGGGAATGGGAGGAGACCACCAGGGAGGCCGCCCGGAAAGGGATCCGGGTGGTCAACCTGCGCATCGGGATGGTCCTGTCCGCCGAAGGCGGCGCGCTGGCGAAGATGCTCCCGGTTTTTCGGATGGGTGCGGGGGGACGGATCGGGAGCGGGGAGCAGTACGTGCGCAAGCACTGGTTCCATATCCGGACGGAAGACGGTACGGAAATGAAAATTTATTTTGAGCGCCAGCCCCAGTCGGGCCGGGAAATGAAAAAACGGTGGTGGCTCTTTACCGTGGTGAATA
>DAOUUI010000082.1 GCA_030668225.1 Deltaproteobacteria bacterium | reverse complement strand
GGAGGAGACGCCCGGCAACGGTTCCAGCGGAAAAAACGGAGGGGGGGGTTAAGGAAAAAATAAGGGGGCTAATGCGGAAATATTCTCGACCTTCCGTTCTTCCCATCATCTGCCTGTTCGTGGACGCCTAGAGCCGGTTGATCACCGAGGAGAAGACGCCGGCGCCGAATCCGTTGTCGATGTTGACGACGGCCACCGTGGGTGCGCAGGAGTTTAACATCCCCAGCAGGGCGGCCACTCCGCCGAAACTCGCCCCGTAGCCCACGCTCGTCGGAACGGCGATGACGGGCTTGTCGGTGAGTCCTCCGACCACGGAAGCGAGGGCGCCCTCCATGCCAGCCACCACGACGATCACTCTCGCGGAAAAGAGCGCCTCTTTCTGCATCAGCAGGCGATGGATCCCCGCAACGCCGACATCGTAGAGTCTTTCCACGCGATTTCCGAGGAATTCCGCCGTCACCACAGCCTCCTCTGCAACCGGTATGTCCGACGTGCCGGCGGTGACGACGAGGATGTTCCCCTTTCCGTTCTCTTCCCCCCCGGCGGACCGGATGACCGCGCACCGGGCCTCCGGAAAGACCTCTGCCCTCCGGAATTGCTTCCGAATCGCTTTTTGCTTCTCCTTGTCGAGGCGGGTGATGAGTACGTTCGCGCCGGCCTTCCGCATGGTGCGTGCAATCCTTATGATCTGCGCGGCGGTCTTCCCCTCCCCGAGGATCACTTCCGGCACTCCCTGGCGGATCGATCGGTGGTGATCAACGCTTGCCATCCCGAGGCTTTCGAACGGCAGGGTCTGGATCTTCCGGAAGGCGGAGTCGACAGACGCCTTCCCCTCGGCTACCTGACGCAGCAACTGTTTCAGCATCCTCTCGGTCACTCCGATTCCTCCCACGGTTCCATCTCGGGTCTCTCCCCGTCCGTTTCCGAATCCGAAACCTCGGCAGGCTGGCCCGTAAGGCGAACCCGTACCTCCTTCACCGCCCGCTCGGAAGCCGCCGCCACGGTAAACTCGGCACCCGGAACGGTGAAGGATTCCCCCTCCGCAGGAATCCGCTCCGCAAGGGAGATGAGCATCCCCCCCAGCGTCGAGTAGTCCCCCTTAGGAAGGGAGATCCTCACCTCCTCCTCGAACCGGCTCACCTCCAACCTTCCGGGGACAAGAAATTCGCCGGAGGAAATTTTCTTATAGTATTCCATCCCCCGGTCGTATTCATCCTCGATCTCCCCGACGACCTCCTCCACAACGTCCTCGGCAGTGACGATCCCGGTCACGCCTCCGTACTCGTCCACGACGACGACAAACGACGTCCCCTCTTCCTGGAACTTCCGCATCAGTTCGTCGATCGGCATCAACTCGGGAACATAGAGGGCCTTCCGCATGAGCGGCAGGATCGGCGCTTCCGGCGGCTCGCCCACGGTATCGATCACGTGGAGGAACCCGACGACGTGGTCGATCCGGTCCCTGTACACCGGGTAGCGGGAATGGCCGCTCAAGGAGGCAAGGACGGCGGCGTCCCGGCAGGTGCCCTCCTCCGGGAGGGCCACGACGTGGACGAGGGGGCGGAAGATGTCCCCGACTGTCTTCTCGCCGAAATGGAACACCCGCCGCACCATCGTCCGCTCGTGGGCCTCCAGATCCGACCCGGAACCTCTCATCTGCAGGATGAGGCGAAGCTCCTCCCGCGTGACAATCCCGTGCAGCGGGGGTACTCCGCCGAACGGACGGGACAGGATGCGCGCGATGAATGCCGTGACCGACACCAGCGGGTAGAGCACCATCTCGGAGAACCGGATGAACCGGGCGGCCGGGCCGGCCAGACGGTCTGCCCGCGGCTGGGCGAAGCTCTTGGGCACGACCCCTCCAAGGAGGATCACCAGGGGGGTGAACACCCCGACGGCGATCCAAGCCGCGTTATCCCCGTAGCGCGGAAGAAGATGGGACGTGGTAAGGACGGTTCCCAGGACGACGAAGATGTTTGTTCCCGTCAGCGTGGTGGCGAGCGCGCGGTCCGGGTGCTCGAGCAGCTTAAGAGCCGTCGCGGCCCCTCGCCCCCCGCTGCGCGAGCGATCCGCCAGCTTGTGCCGGTCGGCGGAGACGAGGATAATTTCGGCGGCGTTGTACAACGCCTGCATCAGGAGGCAGAACGAGATGGCGAGGACGAGTTCCACGTCTGTCACTGTGTCCCTTCCGCGATCGGGCGCATGCCGACCTCGACGATCCGGATCCCGCTCACCCTCTCCACCGTGAACCGGAAGGAGCCGAGAAGAATCGAGTCGCCCCTCCCGGGGAGCCTCCCGAACTCGTGGAGGAGCAATCCCGCCACCGTGTCCCACTCCTGGTCCGGGAGGTCCGCCGAGAAGGCGTCGTTGAACCGATGGATGGGCATTTTCCCGAGGACGCAATAGGAGCCGTCCGGCCGCGGCACCAGTTCCATTTCCTCCTTGTCGTGCTCCTCCCGGATCTCCCCGAAGAGCTCCTCGAGCACGTCCTCCAGCGTCACGATCCCGACGATCTCCCCGAACTCGTCGATGACAAGCGCGAGGTGCACCTTAAGCCGCTGGAATTCGCTCAACAGCAGGGGAAGCTTCTTGGAGGTGGGAACGACGAAGGGGGGCTTGAGCAGTCCTGCCAGCGACACGTCCCCCTCTCCCTCCGTATCCGGGCGGAGCAGGTCCCTCAGATAGAGGATACCGAGGACCTCCTTCCGGTCCCCCTGGAAGACGGGGATCCGCGAGCGACGGTACCTTCGGAACTGCGTCAGGAGGTTCTCGCGGGAGATATCGACGGGCACCATGAACACATCGGCGAGCGGGGTCATGATCTCGCCCGCCCGCTGATCGGTCATCTCGAAGATGTTGTGGATGAGCTCCCTCTCCCCCGGGTCGAGCGTCCCGTTCTCGCCTCCCACGTCCACGAGAAAGCGGAACTCCCGCTCCGTGAGCCCCCCCTTCTTCCCAGCGATCTGCCTTCCCCCCAGCACGAGCAGAATCCCGTCAGCCACCTTCTCCATCAGGAAGCGCACCGGCGCCACGACGCGGGAAAAGAAGAGGAACGGCCTGGCGGCGAAAAGGGAATAGGACTTGGCCCTGGGCCAGACAATGCACTTGGGGGTGATGTCCCCCAGGATCAGGATCCCGAGGGTCCCGGCGACGATCGCCACGATCTCCCCGTGCGCCGGGATGATCGGGATCAGAAGGGCGGCGAGAACCGAGGAGATGGAGACGTTGGCGAATTCGTTGCCGATGAAGAGTGTCGAGATCAGACGGCTCGGCGTCTCGAGCATCTTCCCGATCACGCCCGCCATCCGGTTCCCTTCCGCCTTCCATTTCAGAAGATCGACACGGCGGAGCGCGAAGAACGCCGTCTCCGTGGCCGAGAAAAAGGCGGAAGCAAGAAAGAGGAGGGGAAGAAGGAACCATTCCATGGGAAGCGTCATGTCCCCCCGCGTACCGTTTTGCAAGGTTCCGCGGGGAAGCCGGTTCCTTGCCGCGGCCGTTCCCCGCCGGCGCCGGGGGGCCGCGTCGCCATCCCGACGGGGATGACCCGCGGGGAACCGGACTGCCCCGCCCTCCGGAATGCACCGCACCGCCGGGAAAGGAGTCGCAATCCCATGGTCGACCAGCCCGGCTCTCCCGTGCGCAACGTGCGGCCGGACCGTCGTTTCACGTTTTCGATGAACCCGAACTCCCCGACGTCGCCATGTCCCGTCGGGGTTGGGTCAGCATCCTTCACGGTTTCTTCCGCACCCTCGGCGCCGCGGCACCTGGCTTCACTGCTTTCTTGGCTTTCCTGGCTTTCTTGCCCGCCGTCGCCCCGCGAAACGGATTTTTCCTCAGCGCCTTGGCAAGAACGTCGTCCATGCTGTCCACCAGGGTGAACTTGAATCGTCTCGCCTCGCTGCGCGGGATGTCTTCCAGGTCTTTCCGGTTCTGCCCAGGCACGATGACCTCGGTGATCCCGGCCCTAAGCGCCGCAAGGGCCTTCTCCTTCAGCCCCCCGATCGGCAGCACCCGCCCCCGCAGAGTGATTTCCCCCGTCATCGCCACGTCGCGTCGGACGGGGATGCCCGTCAGCGAAGAGATGAGCGCGGTGGCGATCGTGATCCCCGCGGACGGCCCGTCCTTCGGAATCGCCCCTGCCGGGACGTGGATGTGGATGTCGTACTGGGCGTGGAAGTCCTCCGGGAGGCCAAGCAGGACGGCCCGAGAACGCGTGTACGTGATGGCGGCCTGGGCGCTCTCCTTCATCACGTCACCGAGAGACCCGGTGATGGTGACGGTTCCCTTTCCCTTCACGAGCGACACCTCGACGAACAGGATGTCTCCGCCGGTGGGAGTCCAGGCAAGGCCCGTCCCCACGCCGACCTCGTCCTTCTCCCCTTCCGTCTCGGGGAGGTATTTCGGGATGCCGAGATACTTGGAAAGATCCCGGTGGGTCACCGTGAACGGCCCCGCTTCCCCCTCCGCGATCCTCCGCGCGACTTTCCGGCAAATGGTGGAGATCTCCCGCTCGAGGTTCCGCAGGCCGGCCTCTCTTGTGTACTGATGGATGATCGCCAGGATCCCCTGGTCGGTGACCTTCACCTGCTTCTCGTTGATCCCGTTCTCCTCCTTTTGCCGGGGGAAGAGGAATTTCTTGGCGATCGCAAGCTTGTCGACGTCGGTGTACCCCGAGATTCGTATCACCTCCATCCGGTCCTTGAGCGCGGGCGGAATGGGGTCGATGATGTTCGCCGTGGTGATGAACATCACCTTCGAAAGGTCGAACGGGACGTTCAGGTAGTTGTCGCTGAAGGAGAAATTCTGCTCGGGGTCGAGCACCTCCAGGAGGGCCGCGGAAGGGTCCCCCCGGAAGTCGGCCCCCACCTTGTCGATCTCGTCGAGCATGAAGATCGGGTTCCTCGTGCCCGTCTGTTTCATCCCCTGGATGATGCGCCCGGGGAGCGCTCCGACGTACGTCCGCCGATGTCCCCGGATCTCGGCCTCGTCGCGTATCCCGCCCAGGGAAATCCGGATGAACTTGCGTCCCATCGCCCGGGCGATCGATTTTCCCAGCGAGGTCTTCCCCACCCCGGGGGGCCCGACCAAGCACAGGATCGGCCCTTTCGCCTTGTCCTTGAGCTTCCGGACCGCGAGGTACTCGAGGATCCGCTCCTTGACCTTCTCCAGGTCGTGATGGTCCTCGTCGAGGATCTTCTTGGCCTTGGCGATGTGGATGTTGTCCTTCGTCTCTTTCTTCCACGGCAGTTCGACCATCCAGTCGAGGTAGGTCCGGACCACCGACGACTCGGCGGAGTCCGGGTGCATCCCCTCCAGACGGCGAAGCTGCTTCTCCGCCTCCTTCTCCACCTCTTCGGACATCCCGGCCTTCTTGATCTTATCCCGGAGCTCCTCCATCTCCTCCGATTTGCCGTCGATATCACCGAGCTCCTGCTTGATGGCTTTCATCTGCTCGCGGAGGAAATATTCCCGCTGGCTCTTGGACATCTCCTCCTTGGCCTGGTTCTGGATCTGCGCCTGCATCTCCGCAAGCTGGAGCTCGCGGGAAAGGAGGTTGTTGACCATCTTCAGGCGTCCGACGGGGTCGACCTCTTCGAGCACCCCCTGGGCCTCCTCGAGCTTCAGCCGCAGGTTGCTCGCGACGAGATCGGCCAGGATGCCCGGGTTGTTGATGTTCTCGGTGACCATCAGAATTTCGACCGGCATGTTCTTGAGGGAAAGGATCTTCTCGATCTTCTCCCGGCAGGCGCGCATGAGCGCCTCCACTTCGAGGGAGCCTTCCCCGGTGGCCCCCTCGACCAATCGCTCGATCTGGACACGCACCGTCGGCTTCTCCCCGATAAAATCGATGATCCGACCCTTGACAACCCCCTGGATCAGGATCTTGAGACGCCCGTCGGGTAGCTTGAGCATCCGCATGATCATGGCCACGGTGCCCGTCCTGTAAAGATCTTCCGGTTTCGGCTCCTCCAGCGACGGATCCTTCTGCGTCGCCAGGAAGATGTACCGGTCGCGGCTCAGCGCCTCGTCCACCGCAGCGACCGACGCCTCCCGGCCGACGAAGAGGGGCAGCGTCATGTAAGGGAAGATGACGATGTCCCGCACCGGGAGAAGGGGAAGATCGCTCGGGATCTCCGGGGCGCCCTCCTTGATCTCCTTGCTCACTTCGGCTTCTTGATGAACGGGAAGCTCGGCCTCCGGCTCGCCGGTTTCCTCATCCTGCGGAACGTCCTTCCTGGTCGGCTCGTCTGCCATTCCTGATCTACCCCCGCTCCCTTGAGAAGAGAATCTACTCCTCTTTCGCCATGATCTTGATGCGCCGCCTCTTTCCACGCCGCTCCTCGCACTTGGGGATGCAGAGCATCAGAACCCCGCCCTTCAACACCGCCTTCACAAGTCCCATGTTCAGGCAGCCGGTCACCTCGAACGTGCGGCGGAACTTCCCGAAGGTCCTTTCGAGGCAAAGGAAGGAGGCCTCGGACCCGCACGAGTCCTGCTTCTTCTCCCCGATCACCTCGATCGTTTCGCCCTGAACGAAGACCGCAACCTCGTTTTCCCGCACACCGGGAAGCTCCATCCGGATGACCATCTCCACGGCGCTCTCATTGACGTCCGCGGGAGGCAGGAAAGCCGGGTCTCCGAACGGGTCGAGGAACGTCACCCTCCCCACGCTCTCATGAAGGACGGGGGCCTCCCTTTCCCCCCTGTCCCTCCGTTTGGGCATTCTGCTCATTTCTTTCTCTCCTTGGCGAGGAAGGCGCGAAGGCCCGGTCCCAGCTCCGGGTCCTTCAGCGCAAATGCGATGTTGGCCATCAGGAACCCCAGTTTGTTCCCCGCGTCGTATCGGACTCCCTCGAACTCGTACCCGAGCACACGTTCCCTGGCGACAAGCGAGCGCATCGCGTCGGTAAGCTGGATCTCCCCCCCGGCCCCGGGACGGGTCTCCGCCAGTGCCGGGAAGATGGCGGGAGACAGGATGTACCGGCCGATGATCGCAAGGTCCGACGGCGCCTTGGCCGGCTTCGGCTTCTCGACCATGTCCAGCACCTCGTAGACGCCTTCCGCGATCTTCTTCCACTTTATGATGCCGTAACGGGAAACCTGTTCCCGGGGAACCCGCTCGATCGCCAGGACCGAGTCGGCGCTGTACCTCTCGTAGACATCGATCAACTGGCGCAGCACGGGGACCTTCGAGTCGATCACGTCGTCGGAGAGGACCACCGCAAACGGCTCCTCCCCGACGAGGTCCATGGCGCGAAGGACGGCGTGCCCCAGGCCGAGGGGCAAGTTCTGCCTCACGTAAAAAAAGTCGGCCATGTCGGTGATCGCCCGCATCGCCGCGAGCTGGGCGTCCTCCCCTTTCTTCCGGAGGAGGGATTCCAGCTCATAGGAAATGTCGAAATGATCCTCGATCGCGTATTTCCCCCGGCCGTTCACGATGATCATGTCCCGCACGCCCGCGGCACACGCCTCCTCCACGCCGTGCTGGATGAGCGGCTTGTCCACGAGGGGAAGCATCTCCTTGGGGGACGCTTTCGTCGCGGGAAGGAACCTCGTCCCGAACCCTGCCGCCGGAAATACCGCTTTTCGTATCATTCCGCTCTTTCCTTCCCCCCTTCTTCCCGGGCCGGCCGGAAACGACGGAAGAAATCAGACACCGCGGACCGCTCCCGGGTCCACGGCATCTCGGGAAGGTTCTCCCGGAAGATCGCCCCGTACCCCCTCGTGACCACCCTGCGGTCGAGCAGTGCGATCACCCCGAAATCGTCGTTCCTCCGCAAAAGTCGCCCGATCCCCTGCCGGAGCGCCAGCACCGCCTCGGGGACCTGGTATTCGGCGAACGGATCACCGCCCCTGTCCCGGATCGCCTGGATGCGGGCCGTCACCACCGGATCGGTCGGCGGAGCGAAGGGGAGCTTGTCGATCACCACGCACCGAAGCGATTCCCCGGGAACGTCGATCCCCTCCCAGAACGTCCCGGTACCGATCAGGACGGCGTCGGCGTCTTCCCGGAACGCCCGGAGAAGGTGCGTGCGCGGGGCCTCCCCCTGAACGAGCAGCGTGTGCGGAAGAGTCTCTCGCAATACCTCCACCAGTGCGCCAAGCGTCCGGTAACTCGTGCAGAGAATGAGCCCGCCGCCGCCGGATAGACCCAGAATTTCCACGACTTCCACGGCAGCGGAGGCCGGGAACGCATCGTCGCCCGGGTCAGGAAGGCCGGCAGGTACGTAAACCAGCGCTTTCCCTGCGAAGTCAAATTCATTATCCACGATCAGATCCTTCGCATCAACCTCGGCAAGTCCCACCCGTTCCCGGAAATAGGAAAGGGTCCCGGAAACCGAGAGGGTCGCAGACGTCAGCAGGACCGGGAAGTCCTTGCTCCACAATACTTCGGCCAGGAGCTTCGAAATCTCGATGGGAGTCCTCTGGAACGCCACGGCGTTTCCCCGGCGCTCTCCCCACACCACGGCGGTCGCCGGGTCCACCATGCGCAGGGACGCGACGTCCTCCGAGAAGGAATCGACCCTGCGCAGGAGGGACTCCGCCTCCCCTGCCGAATCTTTGCCCAGGGACAATGACACCGGCGTGGCGGAAACGGCCTGGGACAGCTCCCCTCCCACCCGCAGCAGATCCGCGAACAGCCGGTCGAAGGTCCTGTCCTTGCCCGGCCGGGGAAGAAAGAACCGTCCTTCCCCTCTCCCCAACGAGCGGTACAGCACATCGGCGGCTCTCCGGAACTCCTCCGCGGCGGGAGGGACAAGCCGCCAGGCCTTCTCGTCCCTTGCGGCGGAGCGCTTGAGATCCCGGAACAACTCCTGGGCGCGTCCAAGCGAGACCGACACCCCAAAGAAGGAGGAGGCGGTCTCCTCGATGCCGTGGGCCTCGTCGAAGATCACGTCGTCGGCCAGAGGGAGGACCTCCCCTCCACGATCCCTTCCCGATCTTCCGGCCGGGTCC
>DAOUUI010000150.1 GCA_030668225.1 Deltaproteobacteria bacterium | reverse complement strand
CGCTTCGCAAGGCCGAGCATATTGATCGATCCATGGACGTTCGTCTTGGTCGTCTGGACGGGATCGAACTGGTAATGGACAGGCGATGCGGGACAGGCCAGATTGTAGATCTGGTCCACCTCCACGTAGAGGGGCCACGTAACATCGTGGCGCAGGAACTCGAACATCGGGTTGGAAAACAGGTGCAAAATGTTGGTCCGCCGAGAAGTAAAGAAGTTGTCGACACAAAGGACCTCGTCCCCACGTGCAAGCAGTCGTTCGCACAGGTGGGACCCTATGAACCCCGCGCCCGCCAGTGACAAGGACTCGTTTCATGGGGCACTCCTCTCTTCCCGCGCATTTTCATACCACTCGATCGTCTTCCGGAGGCCCTCCTCGAAGGGGGTGCGGGCGACGAACCCGAACTCCGCCTTCGCACGGGAGGTGTCGAGGCAGCGGCGGGGCTGGCCGTCCGGCTTGGACGGGTCACGCACGATCCTCCCCCGGAACCCCGTCAGCCGGCCGATCATCTCCACGAGGTCGTTGATCGCGATCTCCTGCCCCGACCCGATGTTGACGGGGTCGGGCTTTTCATACCTCTCGGTGGCCAGGACGATCGCCTCGGCGGCGTCGTCGACGTAGAGGAACTCCCGGGAGACCGGCACGCCCTCGTGGTGCCCGCTTCCCCAGACCTCCACCTCTTCCGCGCCCGACTCCTTCGCCTCGACGAACTTGCGGATGAGCGCCGGGATGACGTGGGATTTCTCGGGCTCGAAGTGGTCCCCCGGGCCGTAGAGGTTCACCGGGAGAAGGTAGATGACGCAGAACCCGTATTCCTCCCGGTACGCCTGCCCCATCACCATGAGTGCCTTCTTCGCAATCCCGTAGGGGGCGTTCGTCCGCTCCGGGTACCCCTCCCAGAGGTCGTCCTCCCGGAAGGGGATGCGGGGAGGCCGGAACGGATAGGAGCATACCGTCCCGATCTGGACGAACTTCTCGACGCCTGCGACGCGCGCCTCCTCCATGAGGAGAACCCCCATCGCGATAGTATCGTAGAAGAGGGCCCCGGGGTGTTTCTGGTTCCAGCCGATCCCGCCCGCGTTGGCGGCCATATGGATCACGATGTCCTGCCCGGTGACGACTTTCGCGCACGCCACCTGGAAGCGAAGGTCGTACTGGTCGGATCGGGGCACGAAGAGATCCTTGGGGCGCACGCCTTTCTCGAGAAGAATCCGAATAACGGACTGCCCGAGAAAACCCGCCCCGCCGGTCACGAGGATCTTCTTTCCCGTCCAGAATCCCTTCGGCGGTTTTTTTCGGTTTTCCACCCCTCGTGCGGTCATCCCCTCTCCTTAGAACAGGGACGTTCCTAAGAACTCGGGAAGCCCTTTTCGATAGTTCTTAGGAACGTCCCTTTTCACAGTTTCGGGAGGGCGGAGAAACCCTTCGCCGCCAGAATTTTCCTTCCCTCCCCGGGGGAAGCAATCCCCCCCTCTTCCATGTCGGCGTCCACCATGATGCGCACCAGCTCCCGGAAGGTAATCTTCGGTTCCCAGCCGAGCATCTTTCTCGCCTTGGAGGCGTCGGCAATCAAACTTTCCACCTCCGTCGGGCGGAAATACCTCGGGTCGATCTTTACGTGTTCCTTCCAGTCCAGCCCCGCGTAGGCGAACGCCTCCTCGAGGAACTCCTTCACCGAGTGCGACTCGCCGGTCCCCACCACGAAATCGTCGCCCCGGTCGTGCTGCAGGATCCGCCACATCGCTTCGACGTACTCGCAAGCGAACCCCCAATCTCGGCGGGCGTCGAGGTTGCCGAGGAAGAGATCCCTCTGGGTGCCCGCCTTGATGGCCACGATCGCCCGGGTGATCTTCCTCGTGACGAACGTCTCGCCGCGCCTCGGCGATTCGTGGTTGAAGAGAACGCCGTTGCTTGCGAACATCCCGTACGCTTCCCGGTAGTTCACCGCCATCCAGTAGGAGTAGACCTTCGCCGCCCCGTAGGGGGATCGCGGGTGGAAGGGGCTTCTCTCGTTCTGCGGGGGCGGGGAGGAGCCGAACATCTCGCTGGAGGAGGCCTGGTAATACCTCGCCTTCCCGTTGGCGCGTCGCAGCGCCTCGAGGATCCGCGTGGTCCCCAGGCCGGTGACGTCGCCGGTGTACTCGGGGATGTCGAAGGAGACGCGGACGTGGCTCTGCGCCCCGAGGTGATAGATCTCGTCGGGCTGCAAGTTGTAGATGAGGTTGGTCATCTGCCCCGAGTCGGCGAGGTCGCCGTAATGGAGGAGCAGCTTCGCTTCCGCGATGTGGGGGTCGACGTAGATATGGTCGATGCGGCCGGTGTTGAACGTGGAGGCACGCCGGATGACGCCGTGAACCTCGTATCCCTTCGACAGGAGCAACTCGGCCAGGTACGACCCGTCCTGGCCGGTAATTCCTGTGATCAGCGCCTTGGGCATTTCCCCTCCTAAGTAAAGGGACGTTCCTAAGAACTGTTCGGTGTTTGTGTTCCGAACGCCCCGACCGCCGAAGTATCTTTCTCCAAGAACGTTCCCTTCCTTTTTTCGTCACCGGAAGTTCTTAGGAACGTCCCTGTTCTTGGCAACCTTTGCATTGTATCCGGAAAAAACGCCATAATTCAACGATGGACCCTGTCTCCCTTCTCCGGGAATACATCCGGATCGATACGAGCAACCCCCCAGGGGACTGCCGCGGCACGGCGGAACTCCTGTGCCGGGTTCTGATCGGGAACGGCCTGACGCCGATCACGTTCGGCGAAGTGCCGGAGAAACCGAATGTCCTGTGCCACGTGGGCGGCACCGAGGAACCCGGTCTCGTGCTCATCCACCACATGGACGTGGTGCCGGCGCAGGCGGAGGAGTGGAGCGTCCCGCCGTTTTCCGCAGAGGTAAAAGACGGCTACCTCTACGGTCGGGGGACCCTGGACACGAAAGGGCTCGGGGTGGCGCACCTGTGTGCCGCGATCGATGCCGCCCGGTCGGGCAGGCTCCGGCGCAAGCTCTTCTTCGTGGCCAACGCCGACGAGGAGGTAGGAGGAAAGGAAGGGGCGGGATACTTCGTCCGGAACCTCCCGATCTCCTTCGGGCGTGCGTACGGGATGAACGAGGGAGGTGTCGGCGTGCGGGACATCTTCGGGGAGGGGGCATTCTTCCTGGTGAACCTGTGGGAGAAGGGACCGCTGTGGCTCACTCTCTCGGCAGGCGGGAGAGCGGGACACGGCAGCCGTCCGTCATCCGGCGACGCACCGGCAAGGCTTTCCCGGGCAATGGCCAGGATCGCCGAGCACCGCGACCCGGCCCGGCTTACCGACCCTGTCCGGGAGATGATGCGGACACTGTTCGACCAGGGGCTGACAAACCTCGACCCGGATTCGCTAGGCGGCAGGCCGGAAGACACGGCCAGGCTGGAGGCGTTCGCCTCCTCGTATCCGGAGACGGACCCGCTGCTGCGGAACACCTTCGCCATCACAACCCTTGCGGCGGGGTTCAAGCCAAACGTGATCCCCGGGAAGGCCGAGGGGACGCTGGACTGCCGGATCCTGCCGGGGGAGGATCCGGAAGCAGTGGCCGCCCGCGTGCAGGACATGGTGCGGGATCTCGATGTCCGCGTTGAGATCATCTTCTCGGAGGAGCCGAACGGCTCGCCCAGAGGCCCCTTGTTTACGGCGCTTTCGGACGCGATCCGGTCGGTTCACCCGGACGCCGTGGTCCTGCCCTACATGTCCACGGGATTCACCGACTCGCGCTTCTTCCGGTCGATCGGCGTGGACACCTACGGGCTGATGCCTGTCCTTTTGCCGCGCAGTGAGTTCGGCCGCATCCACGGCGTGGACGAGCGGATTCCCTTATCAGGGATCGACGAGATGGTGCGGATCATCTCGGCGCTGATCGAGAGGTGGAACACTGAAAAGGATTTTTCGCCCTTCCTATGAACCACCAACCACGTAATTGGAGATCCCGCATAGGTATCGCGCTGATAGTGTCCGGCGTCCTCCTGCT
>DAOUUI010000209.1 GCA_030668225.1 Deltaproteobacteria bacterium | reverse complement strand
CGGCCCAGGGGACGTGGTCGAGCTTCCTTTTCCTGCTTCTTGCGGGTACGGCGGGGGCGTCCCGGTCTGGAAGGGTGCCGGACCGGTACAGGATGCTCTGGGCGGGTGTTCTCACCTCTCCCGTGTGCGCCCTTGCCGCCGTGGCGCTCGAGTTCGCATTTCACGGTGATTCGGGAATCGTGTGGGCGGGGTTGTTTGCGGCGGTGAACGGACTTGCCGCCGGTCCGATCGCTCTCGCCATCCTGCCGGTGGCCGAGTTCGCCTTCCGGTACACCAGTGACATCCGCCTCATGGAACTTTCGAGCACGAACCATCCGCTGCTCCAGCGTCTCATGACCAAGGCGCCGGGCACGTTCCACCACAGTGTCGTGGTGGGGACATTGGCCGAGGCAGGCGCCGCGGCGATCGGCGCCAACCCGCCGCTCTGCCGGGTGGCGGCGCTGTTCCACGACGTGGGAAAGATCTCCAAACCGGAATATTTTTTCGAGAACCAGGCCGGCGGCGGCAACGTCCACGACACTCTGACACCGGGGATGAGCCGGATCGTCATCCTCTCCCACGTCAAGGAGGGAGTCCGGCTCGCGGAAGAGCACCGGCTGGGGGAGCGGATCACGGAAATCATCTCCCAGCACCACGGCACCGGCCTCCTCTACTTTTTCCTGGAAAAGGCGCAACCGATGATCAGGGAGCGCAAGGCGTCCGAGGAAGATTTCCGTTACCCGGGGCCGCGGCCCAGGACGCGGGAGGCCGCCATCATCATGCTCGCGGACGCCGCCGAAGCCGCCAGCAGGAGCCTCCGGAGCCCTTCAACCGGGGAGATCGAGGAGGCGGTTACCCGGATCGTGAACCGGAACTATCTCGACGGCCAGCTTGACGAGTGCGACATGACGCTGCGGGATCTTTCCTCGGTCGGCAAGGCGTTCAGCAGGGTGCTTTCCGCCGTTTCCCACGCCCGCGTCGAATACCCGACAACACGGGCGAGCAGGACCCGGTGAGACGGGAAATCCCCAGGTACCGGGTCAGCATCCGGCAACACCTGCGGCCGGCACCCCTTCGCACGGATGTACTCCGGACACTCGTCCGAAGGGCCCTTCGCTTTCTGGAGGTTCCCGGGGCGGATCTGCGCATCCTGGCGGTGGACGACGAGGAGATGGAGCAACGGAACCGGGAGTTCCTCGGTCGCGCGGGAACGACGAACGTGATCTCCTTTCCCGAAGACGATCCGGAAGGGGGAAGGCCCGTTCTCCTCGCGGGGGACATCCTCCTTTCCGTCCCGGAATGTCTCTCGCAGACGAGGGACTGGCCGTGCTCGAAGGAGGAAAGGGTTTTCTACTTCGTCGTCCACGGCGTGATGCACCTCCTCGGGTACGATCACGAAAGGGGGAAAGCGGAGGCAGCCCGGATGCGCAGGAAGGAAATCCGGGTGTACCGCTCCTGCATGCCAGAGGGGAGAAGCCCCATTTGAAGGGCGCCCCTGCCGAGGACATCTCCCGGGACTTCCCCTCTTTTTGGACCTCCCTGCCCGTAACGCTCGCGCTCTACGCGGCCTTTACCTGTCTGTACGCGCTGGGAATGCCGGGGTACGGCGTCCCGGGACTTCCCTTCACGTGCCTCGTCCCTCTCCTGGTCCTTTCCACTACGTCCGCCAACGCCCGCCAGGCAGCACGAAGGGGGTTTTTCGCGGGGACTCTCGCCAATCTTCTTCTCGTCTACTGGATCGCCTACACGATCGCCGTGCCGGGAAATCTGGGTTGGTTCCTGGGGGGGCTTGCGGCCCTTCTCGTCTCGGCATATCTGGCGGTCTATGTCTCACTTGCCGCGGTCTTCGCCCATCGGGTACGGAGGCGGTTTGGAATCGCGGGACTTTGGGTGTTCCCCGTGGCGTGGGTATGCGTCGAGTACGGGAGGTCGGTCCTGTTCTCCGGGTTTCCCTGGCTCCTCCTCGGGTACAGCCTCTCCGAACATTTTCTGCTCCGCCAGGCAGCCGATCTTGCGGGCGTTTACGGGCTGGGATTCCTCCTGGCGATGGCGAATGT
>DAOUUI010000103.1 GCA_030668225.1 Deltaproteobacteria bacterium | reverse complement strand
TGGAAGGAATCCGGGCGCTTGCACTGACCGCGTACGACCTCTTTTCCGATCCCGGCCTCGCCCGCCAGGCGTGGAGCGCCTTCCGGACATAACTTCCCCCAACCGGAGCCCTGATCATGGGATCCCCTGCGTCGTGCGCTCCGGTGGTACGCACGGTTTTACAGGGGCACTGGCGATTGTGGACCCGAGGCGAGCCAGGGTCCACCATTCTGGTGCCTGTTCTGCAGCAGATGATCGGAGGGTCGTTCAGGCGAGAACGACGATCGTCACCCCGTCGCCCCCTTGTTCCCTCGGTGCCGGTAAGAACCGCTTCGCGTACGGGGAGGTCGTAAGGTGCCGGCGCACCCCCGTTTTCAATGCCCCCGTCCCGTGTCCGTGGATGAGGAAGATGTGGGGGGCATGGGCGAGGGAGAGCCGGTCGAGGAAGACATCCACCTCGGGAAGGGCGTCGTCCACGTACATTCCCCGGAGATCGAGGGTGTTCCCGGGGGTCTGGAGAAACATTCCGGCTGAAGGATTATCGGCGCGGCGCATGGGCTCGGAAGCCGTCGATCCGGCAGATCGGCGGTCCGATGCGAAGACCCGAACCTGCTCCCTGGATACCCGCGTTTTCATCCCCCCCACCCGCACCTCCACCACGTTCTCCTGCGGTCCGGGGGATTCGCTCACTTCCCCTTCTTTGTGGAGCGGAGACAGGAAGACCTTCTGCCCGGGATAGAGGACGGCCCCCGGCTGCAGGGGGGCGGTTTTGCTCATCATCGCCCGCACCACGGGGTCCTCCTCCGAGATTCTCGCCTTTTCCTTCCACTCGCGCAGGACCGCCGATGTCTTCCGGACCGTCTCGATCTTCTTCTCCTTGCGCAGTTCCTCCGTGACCGCCCGCAGCACACTTTCCGCTTTCCGTACCTCGTCCTGGATCCGTTGGCGTCCCTTTTCCAGCACCTTCGATTCCTCCTCCCGCGCGCGGTCCTGCAAGGAGATGAGGAGCCGCCTTTCTTCCTCCGCTTCACGGCGCTTCGCCGCGAGCTCCGCGGCCTCGGCCGCGATCCTCTCCCGCTCCCGTTCCAGCCGCGCGAGGACTTCGTCGAGCTTCTGTTCCTCCCCGGAGAGATACCGTTTCGCCCGGGAGAGGACATCCTCGGGAAACCCCAGCGCCCGGGCGATCTCCATCGCCATGCTCCTTCCCGGTACGCCAAGCCGCAGCCTGTACGTGGGGCGGAGCGCCTCCGTGTCGAACTCCATCGAGCCGTTCTCGAAGCGCCGGTCCCCGAAGGCGATCATCTTGAGCTCCTCGAAGTGGGTCGTGGCCAGGACGCGGACCTCGCGGTCCGCAAGCGTCTCCAGGAATCCCCGGGCAATGGCCGCCCCCTCCCTCGGGTCGGTTCCCGAAACGACTTCGTCCAGCAGAACCAGGGATCCCCGGTCCGCTCCCGCGAGGATCTCGTTCAGCCGCTTAACGTGGGCGGAGTAGGTGGAGAGGTCCTGCTCCATGCTCTGCTCGTCCCCGACGGCGGCGAAAACCCGGTGGAAGGTCGAGACCGTCGAGTCGCCGGAGGCGGGCACGGACAATCCCGCCATGGCCATCAACGTCAGAAGCCCCAGCGTCTTGAGCGCGACCGTTTTCCCCCCGGCGTTGGGCCCCGTGAGGATCAGGCAACGGCAGGGGCGTCCGAGCGAAAGATCGTTGGGTACGATCTCCTTCCGGGCCAGGACCATCAGCGGGTGGCGCGCGGCGAGGAGGTTCACCTCGCCGCCGGCGTTCACGGTGGGCTCCTGGGCGGAAAGTTCCTCCGCGAGGAGGCACCTCGCCTGGAGAAAATCCAGGGTCGCCAGGATCGCGCGGCACCGGAGGAGATCGCCTTCGCGGCGGGCGACCTTTCCGCTTAGCTCCGCGAGAATCCGGGCGATCTCCCGCTCCACCTCGATCTCGGCCATCTTGATTTCGTTGTTCAGGTAGACAAGCTCCTCGGGCTCGAAGAATACGGTCTGTCCGCTCTGCGACGTGTCGTGGACGATGCCCGGGAAGAGCCCCTTGGCGGAAACCTTGAAGGGGATCACGAGCCGCCCGGAGCGCAGGGTGGCGTACGTCTCCTGGATGTGCCTGGCGAACCGCGCCGAGGCGATGATCTCCTCGGCCGTTTTCTGGAGGCGGGTTCTTAGCTGCTGCAGTTGGCGGCGCAAGGGCCCCAGGGACGGGGACGCGCGATCGAGGACGTTTCCGGAACCGTCGATCTTCCCCTCGATCTCGTCGGATATGTCCCGCAAGGGGGGAAGGCCCTTGGCATGGTGCGCGGGGCGCGAGTACTTTCCCCTGCGGTCCTCGAAGAACCTGCGGGTGCGCTCCCCCGTCCTGGCCGTCTGCCCGACGAGGAGCAGTTCGGCGGTGGAGAGCGAGGCGCCCTTCCCCGCCTTTTCCACCGGGGGGATGATCTCCTTCAGACCCTCCAGGGGAAGCGGTCCTTCGTCGACCAGCATCCTGCGGCCGTCCCGGTTCTCTTCCAGGGAGATTCGTATGGCGTCCAGATCCGTCCCGGGGGCAAGCCCCTGGCACCGCTCCCTTCCCGGCTCCGAGGAGGCGTGCATGCAGAGCCGGGAAACGATCTTCCCCCATTCGAGCGCTTCGAGCGCGGTTTTCCACTGCGTTACAGGCAAGTCCGGTTTACCCCTGGAAAGTCGGCTGTTCTCCGTCCATTATATCGGGAACGTGGTACCATCTCCCGTTGATTTCCTAAACGAGGGGGGGAGGCGCAAGCCCATGGTCGGCGTTCACCTCGTCCTCTTCTGGCTTTCGCTTTTCGCCTACGGAGCGGAGGCGGGCCTGCAGATGGGCGGGATCACTCCGAGGTCTCCCTGGCGTTCGGCTCTTTTCGGAGGTCTTGTCCTGCACACCCTCTTTCTGGCCTTGCGGTGGGTCCTGTCAGGGCACGCGCCGATGGCCGGGCTCTTCGAGTCGCTGACGGTCTTTTCCTTCTGTTCCGCTCTCTCGGCCTTCCTTCTCTGCGGGACGAACGCGACGATGTCCGCCTGGAGGCCCCTTTCCCTGCTTGTAGTCCTTCCCCAGGCCGGTGCGGCTCTTATCGACAAGCGGCTTACGCCTCTCTACCCGGCTCTGGACACGCCGTGGTTTGCGACCCACGTGGGACTGTCCTTTCTCGGGTACGGCCTCTTCGCCGCGGGGCTTGCCCTTTCCTGGACGTACCTGAGACAGGGGGGGGACGAGGTGTATCACGCCGCGGGGAGGTCTGCGCTCTACGGGTTCTCGGCGTTTTCGGCGGGGATGGTGTGCGGCGGGATCTGGGCGTTCTATGCGTGGGGCTCCTACTGGATCTGGACGCCCAAGGAGATCTGGTCGGTGGTCCTCTGGATCTACTTCGCGGTGCTGACCCACCTCAAGTTCCTCCCCGCGGGAGGAAGGTGGCCGGGCTGGGGGAGGCGGCTGGAGATGGGGGCCACCGCGGCCGGGTATTTCGTGATGCTGGCCACGTTTCTCGGAGTGAGCCTGCTCCTGCGCAGGTCCCACTCGTTCTGACGATGGACCACGACGCGCCCTCTCCAGCATCCGCTTTCATGCGGTCGCACTTTCTCCCGGTACCCTAGCTCGCGAGGGCTTCCTCTCCGCTACGCTCGCGACCTGCGACCGCTCGCTGCCATTCCGCTCGTCGCATTTTTTTCCTCGCTCCAGAGGCCGCTCCGCGGAACCCCCCGCTGCGCCTTGGGTCCCGGGCACAGGGCGTAGCAGCCGCAGGAGGGGGGCGCGGAGTGAGGCCGGCGTCCAGGGGGCCGTTTCGGAAGAGGCCGTGCATCGAGAGGGTCGATGCGCCGCTTCCGGCGAGGCGCCCGCCGCAGAGGATCCCCGCTCGCAATCCCCCACGGCACCCCGGATGCGCAGCAAGCCGAAGGAGTGGGGGCGCAGTGAGGTAGAGCGCAGCCGTGCAGGTTCACCGCACGGCGAGCCACGAACGGAGTCCCCCTCCGAGGCGGCGGAGCAGACGTCGCAGAGGTGGATTGAACGGGGGTGAAAGGATCTTGGGAACGTCCCCGATCGTTACCGGGCCACGTTCCGGAAGTGCCGCCGGACGTACCAGACGATGCCGGCCACGATCACGGCCCCGATCAGCAGGTCGAACTTGTGGAAATACCCCCGCAAGGTGGGCCACTGTTCCCCCATCACCATCCCGATATACGCCAGCCCCAGGCACCAGGGAAGGGATCCCGCGAACGTGTAGGCGATAAACCGCTTCATCTCCATCCGCGCGACCCCGGCGGGGAAGGCGATGAAGGTCCGGATGACCGGTAGGAGGCGGGCGAAGAAGACGGTCGCCTCACCGTGCCGGTCAAACCAGCGGTCCGCCATGTCCAGGTCGTGCAGGGACATGAGGATGTACTTCCCGTACTTCTCGATGAGCGGCCGTCCCCCGTACATTCCCAGGTAGTACGCCGGGACCGAGCCGACGACGCAGCCGATCGCCCCGGCCAGTCCGACGGACCAGAGGGAATATTTTCCCAGGAAAACGAGGTAGCCGGAGAACGGCATGATGACCTCGGAGGGGAGGGGGATGCACGCCGACTCGATGGCCATCAGAAGGACGATGCCCGGCAGTCCCATCTGCGAGATCACGTAGATGATGAACGCGGCGAGCGCCTCGAGTATCCTGGTCACCATGGCTTAGGAAACGTTCCTATCCCACCGTGAGGTACGGCGGCCCGAAACGCAGCGTCGGCTGGGCGTCGCCCACGGGAACCCCCTGCCCCTCTTTTCCGCAGGTCCCCAGGCCAAAACCCAGGTCGGACCCGACCATGTCGATCATCGAAAGGGCTTCCGGGCCGTTCCCGGTGATCGTCGCGCCGCGCACCGGCTCTCCCTGCCGCCCGTTCTCGATCCGATATCCCTCGGCCACCTCGAACATGAAGTCGCCTGTCACGGTGTTCACCTGCCCGCCGCCCATCTTCCGCACGAGAAGCCCCCGGTCCACCGAGCGCACGATATCGTCCGGCGGAGTCTTCCCCGGAAGGATGATGGTGTTCGTCATCCGTGGAATCGGCTTGTGCCGGTACGACTCCCTCCTCCCGTTCCCGGTCGATTGCCCCCCCTCCCTCATCGCCTGGAGCCGGTCGTAGAGGAATCCTTTCAGGACGCCGCCCGAAACGAGAACGTTCCGATGCCCCGTCGTCCCCTCGTCGTCGATTCCGAACGACCCCCGTTTCCCCGGCACCGTGGCGTCGTCGACGATCGACACGAGCGGGCTGGCCACCTGTTGTCCCAGCGAGTTCCGGTAGACCGACATGCCACGGCGTGCGAGGTCCGCCTCCAGCCCGTGGCCGATCGCCTCGTGGACCATCGTCCCGCCCGCCTCGGAGGAAAGCACGACCGGCATCCTGCCCCCTCCGACTCTCCCCGCGGAGAGGGCGCGAATCGCTCTTCCCGCCGCCTTTCCCGCGAGCGCCTCCGGGAGGAACTCCTCCAGGAACTCCCACCCGCACGTGCCGCCGCCGGTTTCGTATCCCATGGTGAGGCCGGACCCGTTCCCGGCCACGCACTGGACGGTGAGAAGAGTGAAGGTCTGGGCGTCCGAGGCGAAGACTCCCGGGTGCGCCGCGATTTCGATCCGCCGTTCCGCCTCCCCGTACAATGCCCGGACCTGGCGTATCTCCCGGGATATCCCGCGGGCGATCCGGTCCATGCCGGTGACGAGGGCGACCTTCTCCCCGACCTCTCTGGACCCCGGCGAAACGCGTACGACGGAAGGTCCCCGGGCGGCGTGAGGGGTGGCGGGAAGGACAGCGGGGACTCCCCCTCCGCTTGCGTACCGTGAAAGGTCGCGCGCGAGGGAGAGGACGGTCCGTTCGTCGCATTCGTTGGTGAAGGCGTAGTAGGTCTTCTCCCGGGAAAGGAGCCGGATTCCGATCCCTGCATCCGTCCCCGACAGGACGCGTTCGACCTTCCCGTCCTCCCGCTGGACCGAAAGCGATTTCACCTCTTCGTAGAACAGTTCCCCGTACTCCCCCCCGCGGGACAGCAGGGCGGAAAGGACCGTCTCCGTGCGCATTTCCGAAAGCATTGCGTCCTCCGGGGCAGCTGCTAACCTTCGCCGGGCCAGGTCGGTTCCATGGCCGGGCGTTGGGTGGTTCCCCGCGTTTTGTGTATACTTGTTCCATTAAGTGTACCCGAGGGGGCGGATGAAAGCGAAAATCTTGGTGGCGGCCTTCGCAGCCGCATTTCTGATAGCCCGTGATGCCGGGGCATTCCACGGAAACAGCAAGGCGGCCAGCGCCCGCCTGCAGGGTCGGGCATACTCCCAGTTCCTGTCCGGCTACCTCCATTACCGGGAAGGGGATCTGGATGCGGCTCTCGAATCATACCGGGAGGCCCTCCGGTATCAGGAGAACGAACCGGAAATCCTCTTTGAGGTAGCGAACGTCCTCGTGAAGAAAGGAAAGCTGT
>DAOUUI010000083.1 GCA_030668225.1 Deltaproteobacteria bacterium | reverse complement strand
GCATGCCTGCTTCGTTGCGCTCGGTCGGGCTCCTCGACGTAGTGTCGACTACGTCTGCGGAGCCTCTTTACGGGCGCTCCGGTAAAGATTGGGGGGAGCGGCTTCGCGTCCGGGGTCCCAAGCTCGATGTTGTCGAATATGCCGGGGGGTTTCCCCGGGAGGTCGTTTTGCCTTGCCAAGCGGAAATATATGGTTATACTGTTCTTTTCCGTGTTCTGACCCGCCGTTTGGGTGCGAGAGTGGCGGAATGGCAGACGCGCCGGATTTAGGATCCGGTGGGCAACCGTGAGGGTTCAAATCCCTCCTCTCGCACCAACTACCCGGGAGTTTTACTCTAAAGATCAGGAGAAGAAGATAGGTCATGAAGACGAGCGTCGAAACAGTCAGCGGTGTGGAAAAGAGGATCCGGGTGGAAATCCCGGCGGAGGAGGTGTCCCGTCGCGTCGAGAAGGGGTACACCGAGTTCCGGAAAATGGCCCCCATGCGCGGGTTCCGGAAGGGGAAGGCTCCCATGTCGATGGTCAGGCGGGTCTTCAAGGAGTCCGTCGAGGCGGATGTTGCCGAGAACCTGGTCAGGGAGTCCCTCGCCGAGGCCGTAAAGGAGAACGACCTGAAGGTCCTGTCGTTCCCGAAGATCGACGGCGGCGAGTTTACGGAAGGGCAGGAGTTCGTGTTCACCGCCACGCTGGAGGTCGTTCCCGAGGTGATCCCGGAGGGGTACGGGGGGATTCCCGTCGTGAGGGAAAAGCGGGAGGTAATGGAAGAGGATGTGGACGCCGCGATCAATCGTCTCCGGGAGTCCTTCGCCCAGTTCCACGCGATCGAGGAGCGGGGGGCCGGCGAGTCCGACCTGGTGGAATTCGGCTTCACCGCGACCTCGGACGGGCAGACGGTCGAGAAAAACGAATCCGCGAACGTTATTCTCGGTGGGGGAGTTCCTTTCGGAAAAGAGTTCGAGTCGCATCTGGCGGAGATGCGTGGAGGGGACGGGAAGACGGTCGAGGTGCAGTTCGAACCGGAATTCCCCAACAAGGCGTACGCCGGGAAAAAAGTGGTCTTCGAGGTGAAGGTAAATGCCATACGGGAGAGGAAGCTTCCCGACCTGGATGATGAATTTGCAAAGAATTTCGG
Source organism: Deltaproteobacteria bacterium (assembly GCA_030668225.1). Classification (GTDB taxonomy): domain Bacteria; phylum Desulfobacterota; class Deferrimicrobia; order Deferrimicrobiales; family Deferrimicrobiaceae; genus CSP1-8. The sequence continues at coordinate 7,790 of DAOUUI010000083.1, read as the reverse complement.
GGACATAACAAGCCTACCCGACCTCAGGGAAAAGGTGCGCGGCCGGCTTGTCCAGGAGGCGGAGGAGGTTGCGAGGCGCAGCGTGGAGGAACAGCTCCGGAAGGGTCTTCTGGAGAGGAACTCCCTCGAGGCCCCCAGGTCTCTCGTCGACCGGCAGATCGTCTCCATGATCGAGGACACCGCGAACCGGCTCGTTTCCCAGGGCGTCGACCTAAAGAAAGTGAACATGGATTTCGATAAGATGAGGGAAAGGTTCGCACCGAACGCCGATCGGACGGTCCGCCTGTCCCTGCTCCTTTCGGCGATCGCGGAGAAGGAGGATATCGACGTTCCCTTTTCCGAGATCGAGGCGGAGATGAAAGAGATGGCGTCCCGTGGCGGGATTGAGTATGAAAAGATCAGGGAGCTGTACGGAGACGAGGAGCGGATGGATAACCTGCGCAACGGGCTGCTCGACAGGAAGGTGATGGCGTTCCTTCTGGAGAACGCCGAGGTCAAGGAGGAGGTTGCGGGATGACCCTCGTGCCCATTGTAGTGGAGCAGACAAGTCGCGGCGAACGATCCTACGATATCTATTCCCGGCTGCTCAAGGACCGCATCGTGTTCATCGGCAACCCGATCGACGACGACATCGCCAATCTGGTGACCGCCCAGCTGTTGTTCCTTGAGGCGGAGGACCCGGACAAGGATGTCAACCTGTACATCAACTCCCCCGGAGGGTATGTGACGTCCGGAATGGCCATCTACGACACCATGCAGTTCATCAAGCCGCAGGTGGCCACCGTGTGCATCGGACAGGCATCGTCGATGGCTGCGTTGCTTCTGGCCGGGGGAGCCGCCGGGAAACGGACGGCCCTGCCCAATGCGCGGGTCCTGATCCATCAGCCGATGGGGGGGGCGAAGGGACAGGCCACCGAGATCGAGATCCACGCCAAGGAGATCCTCCGGATGCGCGAGGAGCTCAACAAGATCCTCGCCAAGCACACGGGACAGCCGTTTTCCCGTATCGCGGCGGACTCCGAGCGCGACTTTTTCATGTCGGCGAGCGACGCAAAGGCCTATGGTATAATCGACACCGTGGTAGAGAAGAGGCCGTTGTCCGCGAGACCGCTTGTAGACTGACGGAGGACCCATTGACCCGGAAAATCAACGACAAGGCAAACATGCTGGTATGCTCGTTCTGCGGGAAGGCCCAGAACGAGGTACGGAAGCTCATCGCCGGTCCCACCGTGTACATCTGTGATGAGTGTGTCGAGCTTTGCAACGACATCATCACCGAAGAGTACGAAGTCGAGGACTCCTTAGAGGAGAAGCGCCGTCGGCTTCCGAAACCCGCGGAAATCAAGAAAATCCTCGATGAATACGTGATCGGGCAGGAGCGGGCCAAGAAGATCCTGTCCGTCGCTGTGTACAACCATTACAAGCGGGTCGAAACGCGCACCGTCGACGGCGTCGAGCTCCAGAAGTCGAACATCATTCTGCTCGGCCCCACGGGGAGCGGAAAAACCCTTTTGGCACAGACCCTTGCCCGTATCCTGAACGTCCCTTTCACGATAGCGGACGCGACCACGCTCACCGAGGCCGGGTACGTGGGGGAGGATGTGGAAAACATCATTCTGAGCCTCCTCCAGGCCTCCGATTACGACGTGGAGAAGGCCCAGAAGGGTATCGTCTACATCGACGAGATCGACAAGATTGCGCGAAAGTCGGAGAATCCGTCGATCACGAGGGACGTCTCCGGCGAAGGGGTCCAGCAGGCGCTGCTCAAGATCCTGGAGGGGACGATCGCAAACGTTCCTCCCAAGGGCGGACGGAAGCACCCGCAGCAGGACTTCATCAAGGTCGACACAAGCAACATCCTCTTCATCTGCGGGGGCGCGTTCATCGGGCTGGACGGCATCGTGGAACGAAGAACCTCGAACAAGATGATGGGATTCGCGGCGGATATCGTTTCCCGCTCGGAGAAGAACATCGGCAAGCTCCTCGAGGCGGCGCTGCCGGAGGACCTCATCCGGTTCGGGCTCATCCCCGAGTTCGTGGGGCGTCTCCCGGTGGTTGCCACGCTGCACGAACTCGACGAGGATGCGCTGGTCCAGATTCTCATGAAGCCGAAGAACGCTCTGGTGCGGCAGTACCAGCGGCTCTTCGAGTTCGAAAACGTGAAGCTCGAGTTCAACGATGACGCCTTGAGGAGCGTTGCAAGGCAGGCCATGGAGCGCAAAGCGGGCGCGCGAGGGCTCCGTTCCATACTCGAGCACATCATGCTTGACGTCATGTACGAGATCCCTTCCCAGAACAACATCAAGAAATGCATCATCTCCGAAGACGTTGTCAGCGGTAAGGTGCCTCCGGAAATCGTGCAGGGAAAAAAGGCCGAACTGGCATAGGATAGACCGTTCGGATTTCCTTCCCCTTCCGGGGAGGGAAGCTGTCGATCGGCGTGGAGGTATGTGATGGAAGACAACAAGAAGATCCTGCCCCTTCTTCCGTTGCGCGACATCGTCGTGTTCCCGCACATGGTGGTTCCTCTTTTCATCGGGCGGGACAAGTCGATCGCCGCCCTCGACGCTGCACTCTCCCAGGACAGGCTCATCTTCCTGGGCGCCCAGAGGGACGCGTCGACGAACGACCCCGAAGAGGACGATATCTACCGCATCGGAACCGTTGCGCACATCGTCCAGATCCTGAAGCTTCCCGACGGCACCGTCAAGGTGCTGGTCGACGGGCGGTTTCGGGCGAGGCTCCTCCATTTCCTGCCGAACGACCGGTATTTCCAGGTAAGCGTCGAGGAATTCCCGATCGAGCAGTTCGAAGGGGCCACCACCGAGGCGCTGGTCCGGAATGTTGTCGCCTCCTTCGAAAACTACGCGAAACTCAGCAAGAAGATCCCCTCGGAAGTGCTGATGCAGCTGGGGTCTCCGGACAATCCGGCAAAGCTTGCGGATACCGTGGCCGCCCACCTGCCGATCAAGCTGTTGGACAAGCAGGAGATTCTCGAGCTCCCGACATCGAGGGAACAGATGGAAAAGATCCTGGTCCTCCTCGCGGCCGAGATCGAGATTCTGGAGATCGAGAAGAAGATCCGGGGGCGCGTCAAGAAACAGATGGAGAAGACGCAGCGGGAGTTCTACCTCAACGAGCAGATGCGCGCCATCCAGAAGGAGCTCGGGCAGGGAGACGAGGGGCGCACGGAGCTCGACGAGCTTGAGGAGAAGATCAAGAAAAAGAAGATGAACAAGGAGGCGCAGCAGAAGGCCGACAAGGAGATCAAGAAGCTGCGTCTCATGTCGCCGATGTCGGCGGAGGCGACCGTCAGCCGGAACTACATCGACTGGCTGATTTCGATCCCCTGGCAGGAGCGCACCGAGGACAAGCTCGACATCGAGGCGGCCGAGAAGGTGCTGAACGAGGACCATTACGGCCTGGAGAAGGTCAAGGAACGGATCCTCGAATACCTCGCGGTCCGCAAGCTGGTGGAGAAGCTGAAAGGACCGATCCTCTGCTTTGTGGGGCCCCCGGGGGTGGGGAAAACCTCCCTTGCCAAGTCGGTCGCACGGGCGACCGGGCGGAAGTTCGTCCGCATGTCCCTGGGCGGCGTTCGCGACGAGGCGGAGATCCGGGGCCACCGGAGGACCTATATCGGCGCGCTCCCCGGGAAGATCATGCAGCAGATGAAAAAGGCGGGGACGGTAAACCCCGTGTTCCTGCTCGACGAGGTCGACAAGATGTCGATGGATTTCCGGGGGGACCCCTCTTCGGCGCTCCTCGAGGTGCTCGACCCCGAGCAGAACAATACCTTCAACGACCATTATCTGGACGTCGATTACGACCTGTCCGACGTGATGTTCATCACGACGGCGAACATGCTCTACGGAATTCCGGCGGCCCTCCAGGACCGGATGGAGACCATCCGGATCCCGGGCTACACGGAGGTGGAGAAGCTGCATATCGCAACCGACCATCTTCTTCCGAGAAAGAAGGTGGAGCACGGGTTGCCCGCGGACAGGATATTATTTTCCGACGCGGCGATTCTGCAAGTCATCCGGTACTACACCCGGGAGGCGGGGGTCAGGAATCTGGAACGGGAGTTGGCTTCCATCCTCCGGAAAATCGCACGGGAGTTCGTCAAGGAGAAGGACCCCGGGAAGATCCGGGTCACCCCGCAATCGGTGCGCCGGTACCTGGGGGTCACGAAATACCGGTACGGCGAGGCGGAGGAGAAAAGGCAGCCCGGGCTTGCGACGGGACTCGCATGGACCGAGTTCGGCGGAGAGCTGCTCCTCATCGAGGCCGCGATCATGCCCGGGAAGGGGAACCTGAAGGTCACCGGCAAGCTCGGAGAGGTGATGCAGGAATCGGCGCACGCGGCGCTCTCCTACATCCGCACCCGGGCGGAGATCATGGAACTCGAGAAGGACTTCTACCAGAAGATCGACATCCACATCCACGTGCCGGAAGGGGCTATCCCTAAAGATGGCCCCTCGGCGGGGATCACGATGGCGACCGCGCTGGCTTCGGCACTACTGCGTGTCCCCGCGCGCAACGATCTGGCGATGACGGGAGAGATCACCCTGCGGGGACGCGTCCTGCCCATCGGGGGGGTCAAGGAAAAGCTTCTGGCGGCACACCGCGGCGGGATCAAGACAGTGATCCTGCCCTCCGAGAACGAGAAGGATCTCGCAGAGATCCCGGGGAAGATCAAGAAGAACCTCAAGATCATCTTCGTTCGGCACATGGACGAGGTGATCTCCGCCGCCATCGAGATGCCCGAAGGAGCGAAAGCTGCGGAAACGGTCCCGGTTCCGGAGCAGCCCCCTGCCGCTCCGGAGGGGTCGGACGGGGACGTGGTACGACACTAAGGGCAGTCCGTCGAACCTCTCTCCAGGGTAGCGTTGCAGGACGAGGCGAGACGTTCGGCCTCCTCCCTCCCGAGGATTCCGGGAAGCGGCAGGAGGCCTTTCCCTTTCCCCTGTTTTCATCCCAGCAGCAGGACGGTCTCGGCGAGAAGCGTCCCGGCGGCCCGCCCGTCCGGGTCGGAAATGGCCGCAAAATGCCCGTGCCCCCCTTCCGCCGGGAACACTCCCGCGGCAGCGGCAGGTGTTCCCTTGGGGGGCTGCATGAAACGGCGGAGCCAGAACAGGAAAGCGGCGGACATCTCCTTCCCCACCGTTCCGAATACCCCGATACTCCCTGCGATTCCCTTGAAAATCCCCGCGGTTCTTCCTTCCGGGATGCCGAACGCTGTCCCTTTCGCAGCCTGGAAGTATTTTCCGGCGGGAGCGCAGGGCGGGGCAGAGGCGGGATGTCCGATCTCCCGGACGGCCCGGCGGAAGAAGCCGTAGCCGCCGAACCGGTCCGGCGAGCAGAAGAGGAATCGTTCTCCCCCGTGGGGGACCGGACCGCTTTCCCCCGGTCTTCCCCCCGGGAGGAAATGGGCCGCCAATAGATCCGTCCAGCCCGGCAGCAACCCGCACCCGGAGACGGCCCCCACCCCTGCGCGGCGGAATGCCTCGTGGATCTCCCGGTGATCGGCATCGGAGAGAACCCCGTCCCCGATACTGGCGGCAGGCCGCCTCGAACCGGCGCACGTCAGGAGGACCGTTTTCTCGAATTCCCGGCACGGTCCCACGGCGCTTGCCACCGCGTCGACGTCGCCTAAGAGCCGCTCGAGGTCGCGGGCACGGCCGACGTCGGCCATCGCCCACCTGCACTTCGGGGCAAGGGACTTGGCGAACTTCTTCGCCTCGCGGACGTTGTAATCCACGAGGAGGAGTTCCCGGACTTCCTGCCGCCCGGAAAGTTCCCGGGCCGCGACCTGTCCCACGAACCCCATCGCGCCAAGCAAGGCGATTCTCATGTCCCCCATAGTAGCAGACGGGCGGCTCTCGCCGTCCCCGATTCGCGTTGACACATGCGCAATCCATTTGCTATTTTATGATGTCCTGTTCATCGGGATTTTGCGGGCGGATAGCTCAGTTGGTAGAGCATCGCCCTTACAAGGCGAGGGCCACAGGTTCAAGTCCTGTTCCGCCTACCAGTTGTTTTCCGTTCGGGGTGGTAGTTAAGCCTGGTTATAACGCCGGCCTGTCACGCCGGAGGCCGCGGGTTCAATTCCCGTCCACCCCGCCATCAATCATGACAAGGCCCCCCGGGGAAAGTCTCCCGGGGGGCCTTCTTCTTTTCCTCCTGCCGGCACGGAAATCCTCTTCCCCCGGGCTCATAATTGCTTCGGAGAGAACCAAATGGGCCCGGAAAGACATCGAAAGAGGAAATGCTGCCTCTTCTTGTAGTTTTGGAAATATTCGTCATCGCTGCCTCCGGCGGTTGCACCGCCAGGGAAGGTATTCCTGCTTCAAGAACGAGCAGTCCAACGGAGGAACAGTCCATGCACTCCTCTTTGCCGGGCGTCTCCGCGGTCGATCCGGAACTGATCCAGCGATTCGAACAGGCAAGGAAAGCGAGGGGAGAAGGGTATCGCCCGAGGACGAAGCATCTGCGGCCGGACGGCTGGGCAAAATACACGAACCGGCTCTTTCTCGAGACAAGCCCTTACCTCATTCAGCATGCCCACAATCCCGTCAACTGGTACCCCTGGGGGGACGAGGCGTTCGAACAGGGGAGGAAACTCAAGCGACCAGTGCTTGTCAGCATCGGGTATTCCACCTGCCACTGGTGCCACGTCATGGAAGAGGAATCGTTCGAAAACGAGGAGATTGCCCGGTACCTGAACGAGAACTTCATTGCGATCAAGGTGGACCGGGAAGAGCGCCCGGACGTGGATGCGATCTACATGAAAGCCGTGCAGGCCCTGACAGGGCAAGGCGGCTGGCCGTTGAACGTCTGGTTGACTCCGGACCGGCAGCCTTTCTACGGGGGGACCTATTTCCCCCCGGGGGATGGCTCCCCGGGAAGGGGGATCGGTTTCTTAAGCCTCCTCAAGGGACTGAAGAAAGCTTACGATTCCCGGCCCGGGGAGGTGGCGGAGGTCAGCCTCCAGTTGACGAAGCACCTCCGGGAAACTCTGTCCCCGGAAGGGGGGAAGGCGCTTCCGGAATCCGGTTCTCTTGCCCATGCCGCGCGATTCTACGAGAGCCGGTTCGACTCCGTAAACGGAGGAATGGCCGGGTCGCCGAAGTTCCCCAGCAGCCTGCCCATCCGGTTCCTGCTCCGCTACCACAGGCGAACAGGGGAGCGGAAATACCTCGACATGGCGGTACTGACCCTCAGGAAGATGGCGTCCGGGGGGATGTACGACCAGGCAGGCGGCGGATTTCATCGCTACTCGACGGATGACAAGTGGCTTGTTCCCCATTTCGAGAAGATGCTCTACGACAGCGCACTCCTCGTCGCCGCCTATCTGGAAGCCTACCAGGCGACGGGCGAGAAGGAGTTTGCGCGGATCGTTCGGGAAACCCTGCACTTCATCGAGCGGGACATGACCGCGCCCGAAGGAGCGTTCTATTCCGCCACGGATGCCGACAGCCTTGCCCCGAACGGTGAGCGGGAGGAAGGAATCTTTTTCACGTGGACCCCGAAAGAGCTTGAGGCGGCGCTCGGTCCGGAGCGGTCCCGGATCGTCGGCCGGTATTACGGGGTGAGCGAGAAGGGAAACTTCGAGGGGCGGACGATCCTGCATGTGCCGCAGTCCCCGTCGGCCATTGCTGCGAGCCTCTCCCTTTCGGAAGAGATGCTGCAGGCCACCCTCCCGGAGGCGAGAGACATACTTTACCGGGAGAGAAACAGACGCCCCCGTCCGCTGCGGGACGAGAAAATCCTGACCGCGTGGAACG
>DAOUUI010000106.1 GCA_030668225.1 Deltaproteobacteria bacterium | reverse complement strand
TTCATGAAGTCCCCCTCCCGGACCTCGTCGGCGAGATCCTCGCCCGGGATGTCATCGCCGACAGGAACATCCCGCCCTTCCCCCGCGCAGCGATGGACGGGTTCGCCGTCGTCTGGACGGGGAAAGAAACGGAAGGAACGTACCGGGTGGCGGGAACGGTGAACCCGGGCACCGTGTGGAGCGGGGATGCCGCCGAGGGGGATTGCGTCAAGATCATGACCGGTGCGATGGTGCCGGCACCGTTTAACACGGTGATCCAGGTCGAGCACTCCGAGATTGACTCCGGCGGCTCCGTCCGGTTCCGCAATGCGGCAAAATCCGGACAAAACATCGCCAGGGAGGGGGAAGACGTCCTCAAGGGAACGGTTCTCCTCCCGTCGGGAACCTTTTTATCCGCGCATCATGTCGCTACACTGGCCTCCGTCGGCCAGTGGGAGGTCCCGGTCTACCAGCGCCCTTCCGTTGCGATCCTTGCGACCGGCAGCGAGCTGGTCGAACCGTGGGAGGGTGCCTCGGGTCCCATGATCCGCAACGGCAACGCCCATTTTCTCCTCGCCGCCCTGAAAGAACTCGGATTCCGGGATGTCAGGTACCTGGGAATCATCCCGGATGACCGGGAAACGATGATGGCGAAGATCCGCGAGGGACTCACCTCCGAATTTCTCCTCGTTTCGGGCGGCGTCTCCGTGGGAGACGTGGACATCGTGCCGGATTGCCTTGCCGCCTGCGGCGTCCGGAAGATCCTGCACAAGATCGCTGTCAAGCCGGGGAAACCGATCTTCGCGGGCGAGTCTCCCGGGGGGGGAATCGTCGTCGGGCTTCCCGGAAATCCCGTGGCCGTCATGGTCCACTTCCCCATGTTCATCCGGCCGCTGTTGCTGAAAGCCACCGGCGCGACGGAGTACCTTCCGAAACCGATCCTCCTTCCCCTTGCGGAAGACACGGTCAACAAGAGCGGAGGAAAAAAGTTTTCCATCGCCCGCCTCGAGAAGAAAGGAGCGGATACCCGGGTGGTGGAGATCCCCTCCCACGGATCGGGGGATTTCATATCCGCTTCCCGCGCCGAGGGGGTCTTTGAAATCCCCATGGGCACGTCGCACCTTTCCGCGGGAGAGACCGTCCGGTTCTATCCCATCTGGGGGAATTTCCTCTCGCATGAAGGGTGAGGCCGCTTCCCCCGGATTCCGGTTCACCCGCGAGGAGATTTCCGGCTCCCTGGGAGACCTCGGGACGTTCCTGCCTCTTACCCTCGGGTACATCATCCAGTGCGGCATGTCCCCCGCCCCCGTCTTCTTCTTTGCGGGTCTGTGGAACGTCACAACCGGCATCCTTTTCCGGCTTCCCATCCCCGTGCAGCCGATGAAGGCGATCGCGGCTGTTGCGATCGGAGAGGGAATGACGCCGGGAGAAGTTGCCGCGGCGGGCATCCTCATGGGCGGGATCGTTTTCCTGATCGGGATCTTCCCAGGCGCCGGCCGGCTCCTTTCCCTTGTCCCCAAACCTGTCGTTCGGGGAATCCAGTTGGGCGTCGGGTTGAAGCTTCTGCTGACGGGAGTACGGGCCATGCTCCCTCTCCCTCTTATCGGCTGGGACAGCATCCTGGTCGGGGGGATCGCCGTTTCCCTGATCGTTCTTTCCTACTTTCGTCAAAAGGTGCCCGCGGCGCTCATCCTGTTTCTTCTCGGATTTATCCTGCTGGGGGCATCCAGGCCCTGGCTGTTCGGGAACCTGAACCTTCAGGCATGGGCCCCCGAAGTCATCGTCCCCTCCCCCGCCGACTGGTGGGGAGGATTCACGAGAGGAACGGTGGCCCAGCTTCCGTTGACGCTTCTCAACTCCGTCGTGGCCGTCTGCGCCCTCTCCGGGGACCTGTTCCCCGGAAGGAAGATCCCCGAGACGAAAATGGCGCGGAGCGTAGGGGTGATGAACCTGATCTCGTGCTGGTTCGGCGGGATGCCGGTGTGCCACGGAGCGGGAGGGCTTGCGGGCCAGTACCATTTCGGGGCGAGGACGGGCGGCTCCGTCGTGTTCCTGGGAGGCATGAAAATGGCCATAGGAGTGGCGGCGGCGACGGCATTGCTTTCCCCCCTCCGAAACTTCCCGCAAAGCATTCTCGGGGCGCTCCTCGTCTTCGCAGGATTGGAACTCTCCCTTCCCGCCCGAGACCTTCCCGAGAGGGCGGATTTCCTGGTGGCCCTCCTCACCGCGGGATTGATCCTGGCGATCAATGTCACGATCGGGTTCCTGGTCGGCATTCTCTTCTGGGGAATATTCAACGGAAAGAAAAACGGGTTTTCCAACCGATGAGAGAACCTGAGCATCGCATCCGGAACATATCGGCAGCTATTATGGCCGGGGGCAGATCCCGCCGGATGGGAAAAACCAAGGCTCTCCTCCAATATCGGGGAAGGCCGCTGATCGCACAGGTATACGAAACCCTGCAACCCCTGTTCGAGGATATTTTTCTTGTCACCAACGACCCGGGGATCTTCGACTTTCTCCCCTGCCCCAAGATACCCGACAGGATTCCGGGAAAAGGGGCGATCTCCGGCGTGGACGCCGCCCTCCGGTACAGCCGAAACCCAACTGTTCTTGTCGTCGGGTGCGATGCCCCGTTTCTTTCCCCTTCCCTGCTGAAGCTACTGACAGGGAAAGCCGTGGGAGCGGACCTGGTGATCCCTTACGGTCCCAACGGGCCGGAACCTCTCTGCGCCGTTTACGGGAAGGGATGCCTTCCGCTGATCGAGGAATCGATCCGGAAAGGAAACTTCAAGCTCGTGGAACTCGGGAAACGGTTGCGGACCCGGGAAGTTTCCATGGAGGAGGTTGCTGCGGTCGATCCCGGGTTCCTCTCCTTCCGGAACATCACCACGCCTGGAGAGTATCAGACCCTCACCGAAAAGGAACCTTGAGGAGGATCCGCGATGAAACTACTATCTGTGAACGTTTCCTTGCCGAAAGAAGTTTCCTACCAGGGGAGAACGGTATCAACGGGGATCTTCAAGGAACCGGTGAAAGGCAGGGTGATGCTGATGTGGCGAAACCTTGACGGCGATGGGCAGGCCGACCGTACGGTCCATGGAGGAATCAACAAGGCTGCCTATGCGTATCCATTTGAACATTATGCGTACTGGAGTCGTGAGCTGGGGCGAACGGACTTTCCCTTCGGACAGTTCGGCGAAAATTTCACCGTTGAAGGGTTGCTCGAGGACGAGATTCGTATCGGCGACGTTTTTCGGGTGGGTACGGCACTGGTGGAAGTGACGCAGCCGCGCACCCCCTGCTACAAGCTCGGAATCAAGATGCAGATGGATTCATTCCCCGAGATATTCATGGCCAGCGGCAAAACCGGCTTCTACATGAAGGTCCTGGAAGAGGGGGAGGTGGGCGCCGGCGACAGGTGGGAGCGAATACGGGGCGATGCCGCCAACATTACGGTGAGAGGCCTATGGCACCTGGCGTACTATGAACCGCAGAATCTGGAGGACGCAAAAAAGGCGCTTCGCATTCAAACACTTGGGCCGGAATGGCGAAAGCCGATGGAGAATCGACTGATCAGAGCAGGGTTCCCCATCGAGTAATGCTCACGGTAACAATTTGAGGGGCACCGCTCGCGGTCACCGTGCCCCCTCTTCCGCTCCTGCGGAATGCCTTTCCACTCTTCAGAACCAAAACTCCGGGTATCGGCGGCTTCGAGGGATGTTATTCACCAGCAGGGCAACCACCAGCATGATGGTCGCCCCCATCCCAGGCCGATCAGTGCACGGTGATGCGGAAGACCCGGCGTGGGCCGACGGCGGAGGCTGCGGAGCAGAGCGTCGTCCCGGGGGCCACGCCCTGGAACCCCAGCCCGCCAGGGAGGTCAACGGGCGTGACGATCTTCGGGGCGTCGCAGATAGGGCTTCTTGCCGGGCAGACGACCATGCCGGAGGCGCAGACGTCGAACGTTTCGCCGGACTGCAGGTCGACGGGATACGGCTCGTCCTTCGCGTGGGCCTGGCCGAACATCACGAAGGCGCAGGCGACGACCATCACGATTCCCACTGTGGTAACCCGTTGTCGCATCCGTTAACCTCCTGCCGGCCAGAGATACACCCATTATAGGTTGTACGTCCTGAAAAAGGAAACGGCAGAGGTCGCGGTTTGACGGAGGAAAGACCTTCACTCCCCCGGTTTGGCGGGAACCTCCGGCAGCGGCTGGACCTGCTCCCGGTACTGTTCGAGGAAGAACAGGGTCACCACGAGAAGGAGGGGACCGATGACAAGTCCCATCAGCCCGAACGCGAACACCCCTCCCACGACGCCGACGAGAATCAGGGCGAGCGGGATTTCGACCTGCCCGCCGATCAGCAGAGGCAGAAGGATGCCGTCGATCCTGGACACGACGATCGCCCCCCAAACCAGCAGCCCCACGCCGTACAGGGTCTTCCCCGCCAGGATCAGGTAGAGGGCGCCGGGAAGCCATACGAGGGTCGTTCCGACGATCGGCACAATGGCGGAAAAAGCCGTGAGGACTCCGAACACCGCAGGAGAGGGAAGGCCTGTGGCCCAGAAGCCGAGCCCCCCCAATACGCCCTGGGTCGCCCACGTCAGAACGATTCCGCGAATGACGGCCTTCATCACCTGGTCCAGGCGGTGGAACAGAACCTCTTTCCTTGCCGGCTGCAGCGGCAGGAGCGACAGGGCCTGTTCGAAGAGATAGTCCCCCTTGATGTACAGGATTCCCACCGTCATGAGCATGATGGCAAGGTGGAGAAGGAAGGAGAAGAAGTTCGTCAGGGCCGCGGTAAACAGGCCCAGGATCGCCGCGATGACCTTCTTCATCGCGGGGGTGACGGTCGTCTCCAGGTCGGTCGATGCGCTTTGGAGATAGACCTGCCCCTTCACAACCCAGGGGCCGATCACGCTGTGCGTCTCGTACGGACTGAGCCTTTCCTGGAGAAAATGCACCGCTCCCCCCTCCTGCCCGATCCGTTCGAGGACCTTGTATGCCTGGACTCCCTGTTTCCCCAGGAGTCCGACGAAGGTCACGGTGGGGCCGACAAGCAGGAGGGTGACGGCCAGGACCATGATCGCCGCCGACAGGGTCTCCCTGTCCTTGAGAGCGCGGCGAAGTCTCCGGTACAGGGGAAAGGTGGTGACTGCGAGAATGATCCCCCAGCCGATGCCGACGAGGAACGGGGCCATCAGCCGGTAGAGGAGGTACAAGAGAAAAACGACCAGGGCGAATCCGACCAGAGCCCGGAAGACACCCTGCTCCGTGGCGTCGGCGAACAGGCGCCGACGGGAGACCGGCGGTCGGGCAGTCGGGTCCTCGTTCATGCCGGCAGGCACATTGGATGGCGCATCACTCTCCGCCAAGGTCGCCTCCTTCGGGGCACGTGTTCCCGTGCCGGGATCAGAACGGGTGGCCGATGAACAGCTGCGCGATGACGTCCTCGGAGGAGGCCGCAAGATCCACGCGAATCACGACGTGGTTCACCATCGACCGGATGCCCGCCCCCGCGCTCCACTTCATGTCCTCGTGCAGGGTACTGAGATTCCATTCCGGGGCGACCCTGCCCGTCTCGCCGAACGCGACCACCTGGAACCAGTCGACGTCGAGCCGGCCGTTCCAGGTCCTCTCCGCCAGAGGATTCCAACGCAGGGTGTGGCGGTACTCCAGCCCGTAATAGATCGCCGCCTTGTCGTAGAACCGGGTGGCGGGGAACCCCCGCAACCGGAACAGGCCGCCCAGGTTCGCTCCCCGGTAGGTCGGTGGCCGGTGGAACACCGTTTCCCCGTTCTCCGTGTGGGAACTGTCCCAGGTGGGGCAATAGGACGTCCAGAAGTTGAAGGCGAAGGTTCGCTGCCGCGCGTGCTTGCTGGGCCCCAGGGAGAAAAACTTCGCGACCTCGCCCCCCACAGACGTGTAGGGGGACGTGCTGTCCAAAGCCCCCCAGTCCCGGTTGACGGAAACCAGCTGGTAGCTCCCCTTGGTGGGGTTCCCCCGGTAGTCGGTGTTGTCGTACCGGAGCGCCAGTTCGATCCCGGCGGTCTTCTGTACGGTGTTCTCGTCGTCGTCGAGGGACTGCTTCCGGAAAAAGGGAGTCACCTCGACATACGTTCTTCCGCTCGTGAACGGGTTC
>DAOUUI010000202.1 GCA_030668225.1 Deltaproteobacteria bacterium | reverse complement strand
CTGACGGTAGGCGCCACACCTTCGGACGAAATACGAACCAGGATATCGGAGACCGCCCGGGAGGTTACCCGGCTGAGAGGAGAGGTCGTTTTCGTCGATGAAAAGGATCTTTCCGAGAAGGAGAAAAAGATCGTCGACAAGAGGAAGTGGGAGTAGACGATAAGGAGGATTTCCCGTGATGGAAGCAGTTACCCTTTCCGGTCACCTTGAAAAACACCTGAGGGTCAACACCTTTCCCCTCGGGATCAAGTCGTACAAGCCCGGAGAAACTCTGCCGGACAGAGTTAAAGTACCAACGAAGCACCTTGGTATTAAGGTTGCAATATGCCAGGCGATTTCAATTGCGCGGCGCTATGGTTGGGGGATGGCCGTGTCGGGCGAGGACATCTCCTGCCCCATCGCCAAGGCGGCGTTCGGCTTCGAGGAGAGGAACGAGTACTATACTTCGGGAAAGCTTGCGGACGGGATGTATGCCTCCTGTGGAGATGCGGGGGCGAAATTCGAGGAGGCCCTGGCGAAATACGATATCGGGGAGTACGCAACCGTGGTTGCCGCACCCCTCGGGAGGGCGAGCTTCACGCCGGATACCGTCCTCGTGTACGGGAACTCGGCCCAGGTGCTAAGATTGCTCAACGCCTGCCTGTACAAAAAAGGGGGAAGCCTGAAGAGCGACTTCTCCGGTCGGGGTGATTGCACAGATATCGTGATCAAGGGTAAAAAGACCGGGGAGCCGCAGGTAATACTGCCGTGCTACGGCGACCGGATCTTCGGGATGACCGCCGACGACGAGATGGCGTTCACCTTCCCGTTCGGGATGGGAGAGGAGGTTGTCCTGGGCCTGGAGAAGACCCATGCCGGGGGCGTGCGGTATCCTGTCCCCATCTACCTGCGCTTCCAGGCGGAATACCCGAAATCGTACCAGGAGCTCGAAAAGCTCTGGAACCAAGAAAAGGGACGTTCCTGAGAATTAACTCAAAGGCGACTCCGGGAACCTCCCGAAACTCGGGTATCTCCCCTATACTCGAGAGAAAAGTGGAGTAATCCCTTGTGCTTTGAAAGTTCACAGGAACGTCCCTGTTCTTAGGGAGCGGGCATGTACAGGCTGACGCCGAAAGAGGAGGTAAAAGCAAGGATCCGGGCCCTCCAGGAGAGGCTCTTGGCGGACGGCGTCAACGGGGCGTTCCTCGTCCAGAGCGCCGACCTTTTCTATTTCACCGGGTCGATTCAGCAGGGAGTTCTGTTCGTGCCGGCAGATGGCGAGCCGGTCTATTTCGTCCGGCGGGTCTACGAGCGGGCCCTCGACGAGGCCGGCATCGAGCAGATCGTGCGGATCGCATCACCCAAGGAGATCCCCGCGTACTTCGAGAAAAAGAAGGTCTCCTTCCGCACGATAGGGTTCGAACTGGACGTCATGCCGGTATCGACCTTTCAGCGGTTCTCCAGGCTCTTCCCCGACGCGAAGGCGGTGGACGTTTCGACCGCGATCCGCGAAATCCGGGCGATCAAGGGTTCCTCGGAGATCGAAGCGATGCGTGCCTGCGGAAGAAATCTGGCAGGGCTCCTGTCCGGCGCACGCGGAGAGATCCGCCCCGGCATCACCGAGACCTGGCTCGGCGGGGTTCTCCAGGGGAGGGCGATCTCGGCCGGTCATACGACCATCACCCGGATGCGCGCCTGGAATCAGGAGGTGGGGCTGGGATGCGTCATCTCGGGGGCAGACGCGGCGATCCCGTCCTATGCCGACTTCCCCACCGCAGGGAAGGGATCCGGGCCGTACGTCCCCGTGGGGCAGGGACACCGGCCTTTCCGGGAGAACGAGCCGATCCTGGTCGATCTCATGTGGGCGCAGGACGGCTACCTGGTGGACATGGCCCGGACGTACGTGATCGGAGAGTTTCCGGAGAAGCTGCAGAGGGCGTACGAGATGGCCGTGAAGGTGATGCGGCACATCGAAAGCGCCACGCGGTCGGGAGCAGTGGCGGGAGACCTGTACGAAATCGGCCTGGAGACTGCCTCCCGCAGCCAGTTCGCCGCGAATTTCATGGGGGCACCGGGATACAACGTTCGATTCATCGGCCATGGCGTCGGGATCGAAGCCGATGAGTTCCCCTTCATCGCGAAGGGCTCGGACACGGTGCTCGCCTCCGGGATGACGTTCGCCCTCGAGCCGAAGTTCGT
>DAOUUI010000196.1 GCA_030668225.1 Deltaproteobacteria bacterium | reverse complement strand
TGTGGATTTGTTTGTCATATGCCGGGTCGTTACGTGATCGCTTTCGCTTCGAGCAATTGGCAGGCCAATTCCGTAGATAAAAAACCGTTTCAAAATCAGCACATTTACCGGGAGTGGAATTCTCGGAAATTTCAATTTTGGGAAAATATGCCCAAACGAATTCAGATTTTTCCGCACAGCCGAAACTTCTTGCCGGGTCGGATCAGGCAACACCCCGTAGGAAGGGATCCTATCCGGGAGACGATGGCGGGACACACCTTCGATCGGATAAGGAAAAAACCGGAAGGATTCCGGGTGCGAACGGGGGACTCCACCGTTTTCGGGCCGCAGGCTTGGTGCTTATCCTTCCGTTTCTTTGAAAGGGATGGCGCGGGCGAGCAGGAGATACATTTCCGGCGGGACCGTCTCGGCACGCGCGGACGGGTCGATTCCCGCCTGAAACAGAAGGTCGCACCATTCTTTTGTCCCCCCGGGGAGGAACGGGACGGGGGCGTTCCGGAGTTTCTTTCGCCTCCGGGCGAACGAGGCGCGCACGACCGCCTGGAGGTTCCGGACGAGCATGTCGGGAATGCCGGGCCGGAACCGGATCGAGACGACGGCGGAATCGACTTCGGGGGCCGGCGTAAAACAGGCTCTCCCGACGGAAAATTCCAGGCAGGCATCGGCCAGGACCGAGAGGTACACCGACAGAGTGCCGTACTCCTTCCCGCCGGGGGGTGCTAAAAGCCTTGCGGCCACCTCCTTCTGCAGCATGATCACCGCCCGGGGGAACACCTCCCGAAGCGTAAACAGCCGCAGAACAATCGGGGAGGAGAGAGAATACGGCAGGTTTCCCACGACGCTGCCTCCCCGGGGGAAGCGTCTCCTCCACTCCGCCTCCTGTACGGAGAGAAAGTCCCCCTCGATCACCTCGACGGCCGAACCGGAATACCGATCCCGCAGATATCCCGCCATCCGCCGGTCAATCTCCACCGCCACCGTCTCCGCATCCTGTGCTGCCAGAAGAGAGGTCAGTGCGCCGAGTCCCGGTCCGATCTCGAGAAACGGAGATCCCATCGCCTGGGCCACCGCCACGATCTTGCGGGCAACGTTTCGATCGTGGAGGAAGTTCTGGCCACGTCTCTTGCTGGGGGAAATGCCCAGGTCCGCCAGGAGGCGACGGGGATGGTCAGCGGGAAAATCGAGAGGCGGCATATGCGTTAAGGTCCAGCCCGCAGACCCGGCCGGCCGACATGCGGCGCTCTCCCAGGAGCGCCACCATCGCCGCGTTGTCCGTGCACAGGGCTTTCGAGGGAAGATAGACCGCGATCCCTGCGGTGTCTCCCTCCTCCTCGATCTTGCTGCGCAGTCGGGAGTTGGCGGCAACCCCCCCGGCCAGTACGACGCGGAGGATCCCCTCGCGCCTGGCCGCCTCCAGGGTCTTCCTCACCAGCACGTCGACAACCGCTTCCTGGAACGAGGCGGCAATATCCTCGATGCGCCCCCCCTTGCCTTCCGGGGTGGAGAGGAGGACCCGGAGGGACGTCTTCAAGCCCGAAAAGGAGAAGTCGGAAGAGTCTGGGCCAAGCCAGGCCCGGGGGAAGGAGAACCGGCCGGGGTCGCCCCTTTGCGCGATTCTGTCGATGGCCGCCCCCCCGGGATACCCGAGCCCCAGGAACTTCGCCGCCTTGTCGAACGCTTCCCCCCCCGCGTCGTCCAGGGTCCCGCCGAGAAAGGAGACCCCGTCCCACCCCGATACCCGGAACAGGGAGGTATGCCCGCCGGATACGAGGAGGGCGAGATAGGGAAATTCCACTGCCCTCTCCAGAAAGATGGAGAAGATGTGAGCCTCGAGATGATCGGCCCCGTACAGGGGCTTCTCCCACGAATACGCCAGCGATTTGGCGAAACACAGGCCGACCAGAAGGGACCCGATGAGACCGGGGCCCGCCGTGACCGCCACGCCGTCGATCACCTCCCGCCCCGAATCCGCGTCGGACAGCGCCCGCTCGACCACGGGGACGACATGGCGGATATGCTCCCGCGAGGCAAGTTCGGGGACGACGCCGCCATACAGGCTGTGGACGGGGACCTGGGAGGAGATGACGTTGGCCAGCAGTCCCTTCGAGGAGT
Organism: Deltaproteobacteria bacterium; assembly: GCA_030668225.1. GTDB lineage: Bacteria > Desulfobacterota > Deferrimicrobia > Deferrimicrobiales > Deferrimicrobiaceae > CSP1-8. The sequence goes on along the minus strand of DAOUUI010000196.1, from coordinate 265 downwards.
CGTAGACCGCTGCGGCGGTGTCGTCGCATGAACTTTCGATTCCCAGGACGCGCATCGTCTAAAGGTACCACAGGCACATTCGATAGCAGCGCCCCCTCGGCGCGAAGCCAGGCTCCGCCGCCTCCCCCATCCGCAGCGATATACCGCTGCTCCGGGGGACTTCGTCGGAGGGGGGCTTCGTTCGTGGCTCGGCGTGCGATGCCCCTGCACGCCTGCGCTTAACCTCACTGCGCCCCCCTCCTGCGGCTGCTGCGCCGGAGACCTG
>DAOUUI010000064.1 GCA_030668225.1 Deltaproteobacteria bacterium | reverse complement strand
TGCGTCTTTTTCCGTTCAGCGCGATCGTCGGTCAGGATCTGTTGAAGAAGGGTCTGCTGGTGAACGCGGTGGACCCCTCGATCGGCGGTGTTCTGATCCGCGGGGAGAAGGGGACGGGGAAGACGACGGCGGTACGTGCGTTCGCGTCGGTTCTTCCCACGAAGGAGTCGGTCTCGGGTTGCCGGTTCGAATGTCTTCGCGGCGTTTATCTCTGCAGGGAGTGCGAGGCGCGGTCGTCCTCCGGTGAGGTGCTCGTCTACGAGGAGCGTCCGGTGGAGGTTGTGGACCTTCCGCTGAACGCCTCGGAGGACCGTGTTGTGGGCAGCCTGGACCTGGAGGCGGCGCTTCGTGAGGGCTCGAAGAGGTTCGAGATGGGTGTTTTGGGGAAGGCGAACGGGAACCTTCTGTACATCGACGAGGTGAACCTTCTGGACGACCACGTGGTGGACGTGCTTTTGGACGTTGCGGTGTCCGGTCGGAACGTGGTGATGCGTGAGGGTGTGACGTACACGCACCCGTCTCGTTTTTTGCTGGTGGGGACGATGAACCCGGAGGAGGGGGAGCTTCGTCCGCAGCTTTTGGACCGTTTCGGTCTGTGCGTGGAGGTTTCCGGGGAGAAGGAGATTTCGTTGCGGAAGCAGATCGTGGAGCGTGTTCTCTCGTTCGAGCGGGAGGAGCCGGAATTCCTCACGGAGTGGGACGAACAGGACGCGGTCCTGCGGGAACGTATCATATCCGCCCGTCGTACGCTTCCCTCCGTGCAGGTGGCCGACGACATCCTGCAGGCGGTGGTGGAAGTGGTCTCGGAGCTTGGCGTCGCCGGCCATCGGGGGGACATCACGATCCTGAAGAGCGCGAAGGCGCTGGCGGCGTTCAAGGGGATCGATGTTCCCGACGAGGAGTGCCTGGCGGACGCCTTCCGGATGTCGCTTCCCCACCGGCTCAAGGAGGATCCGTTCGAGGAGACCGCGACGGGGCGCAGGCGTCTCGACGCTGTGCTCTCCCGCTTCGGCGTCCCGGGCCAGGGGCGGTGACCCTCCCATGAAGCCGCAAACACCCGATTTTCTGGAGAAGGGGCGGGCGATCTTTTCCCGGGCCGCCTTCGCCGGCGATCTGGGAATCCGGCTCAAGGACCTGGGACCGGGCTGGTGCGAGTCCGCCCTGAGGGAGCGCCTCCGGTGTCGGGCAACAGTCTTACGTAAAGGAAAGACCCTCATCGTGGCGGAGTCGGAGGTGTTCGCGGAGCGCGACGGAGACAGCAAGCTGGTGTCCAAGGCGATGGTTACCCTGGTGCTTGTCCCTGCCGCGGCCCGGTGAAATCATGAAGGAGACGAGGCACGGCATGGACGACGGGCGGTGGACGCAATTGGTAACAAGGCTGGAACGGGTGATGGACGGCGCCGAGCGGCTCCTGGACGGCCGCGGGATTTCTCCCCCGCCCGACAGGATCGCCTTCGAGACGTACTGGGCCTTCCGTTGGGAGAAATACGGGGCGTCAGGAAAGCTCGCTCCGATCGAGCACCCTCATCTCGTGGACCTCGACGACATCGTGGGCGTCGACGACGCCAAGGAGATGCTGGTTCAAAGCACGAAGCAATTCGTGGCCGGCCATCCGGCGAACAACGTCCTTCTGTGGGGGGAGCGGGGGAACGGCAAGTCGTCGTGCGTCAAGGGGCTTTTGAACCGGTTTGCTTCCGCCGGCCTGCGGCTCGTGGAGGTTCGGCGGTGGGACATGCTGAGCCTGCCCGCCCTCACCGCGATGCTGCGCGGCATCCCGTACCGTTTCATCGTGTTCTGTGACGACCTGTCCTTCGGTGAATCGGAGGACGACTACCGGGTCCTGAAGACGCTTCTCGACGGCGGTCTCGAAGAGCGGCCGGACAACGTCCTGATCTACGGGACCTCCAACCGGCGGCACCTCATGCCGGAGGCGATGTCCGACAACACGGGCCTTGGGGAGATCCACCCGGAGGAGGCCGTGTCGGAGAAGCTTGGCCTCGCCGACCGTTTCGGCGTGCGCCTGGGATTCCCCCGCTTCAACCAGGAAACGTACCTCGCCGTCGTCGACCATTACGCGTCTCGTCTCAATCTTTCCGTGGACCGGGCGACGCTGCACGGTGAGGCCCACCGCTGGGCGATGAATAACGGGCATCGCAGCGGCAGGGCGGCGCGGCAGTTCATCGACGACCTGGCCGGCCGGCTCCGTCTCGACGGGTCCTAAAGGGTCGCCTGTTCAATAGAGTTCGTATTTGAGCAGGCGGCAGTCGATTGGCCCGTTCATCAAGGGGAACTTTCGCGAAGCCTTGAGGCCGATGTGCCGCGTCGCGTCCGGGTCTCCGGAGAGGACGTACGCCGTCCACCCCGCGCATCGCTTCTTGAAGACATGGCCCAGCGCCCGGTAGAAGATCTCCTCTCCGGGTCCCGGTCGCATCCGCACCCCGTACGGGGGATTGCAGAGGATGATCCCCGGCGGGCCGGAAGGGCTAAACTCCTTTACGTCCCGGGTGTGCAAGGCGGCGACGGCGGAAACTCCTGCACGCCCGGCGTTCCGTTGAGCGCTCCGGATCGCCTCGGGGGAAAGGTCGCTTCCCTCGATCCGGGCGGCCGCGGAAGGGGACCTCTTTTCCTTTGCCTCGGTGACGAGGGAATCCCAGAGGTTCCTGTCGTAGTCGGAGAGGTGCTGGAACGCGAATCCGCTCCTTCGCAACCCGGGCGCCGTGTTCGTGGCGAAAAGCGCGGCCTCGATCGGGATCGTCCCCGCCCCGCATACCGGGTCGACAAGCGGTGTCCGCCCTTCCCAGCCGGTGAGAAGCACCATCCCCGCGGCAAGAGTCTCCCGAAGCGACGCCTCTTCCGGGTCGGCCCGGTATCCCCGCCGGTTCAGGCTTTCCCCCGACAGGTCCAGCGAGAGGGTACATGCATCGCGCACAATACGGATGTTGATCCTGATGTCCGGAGACAGGAGGTTGACGTCCGGCCGAACGCCTTGGCTATCCCGGAACCGGTCCACGACGGCATCTTTCGTTTTCTGCGCCGCGAAGTGCGAGTGGGTCACCCCAGAGTCGCGAACCGTCGCGTCTACGACGAACGTTTTCCGGACCGGAAAGATTTCGGGCCAGGGGATCGCCGCTACTCCCTCGTAGAGGGCGGCCGGCGTGGGAGCGTGGAAGTCGGACAGGTGAAGGAGGACCCGGTTGGCCGTCCGCAGCCACAGGTTTGCCCGGTACCCCAGGGCGGGTTCCCCCGTAAAGGACACGCCGCCTGCGGCCGTCCTGGCCTCCCTTCCGCCCAAGGCCCGAATCTCCTCCGCCAGCACGTCCTCGAGCCCCCTGCTCGTGGTGGCGAAGAACCGTCTCGTTCCCATCTGTTCATTCTACCCTCCCCTCACGGCCGGAAACGACCGGCGTTTTTGCGCGCCATTGGGCAACTGTGGTAAATTTAACGCCTTACGAAAACAGGGGGTTTCCGATGGCAATCACCAGGGAAGAGGTGTTGCACGTGGCCCGGCTTGCACGGTTGTCAATGTCACCGGCCGAGGCGGACAAGATGAGGGAGCAGCTGGACAACATCCTGGCCTACATCCGGCAGCTCGATCGTCTCGACACCGCGGATGTCGTCCCCACCTCCCACGCGGTCGAGATGGGAACCCCCTTTCGCGACGACTCCGTCCATCCCTTCGAGGAAAAAGAGGAGATCCTGAAGAACGCCCCCGACCGGGAAGGGGACTTCTTCCGCGTCCCCCGGATCATCGAGGACTAGAAAAAGGTGGCGGACATTCCCATGCACGAATGGACCCTCTTGGACGCCGCGAAGGCAGTCCGCGACAAGGAGATCTCCTCCCGGGAGCTGACCCGCGCGCTGCTTTCCCGGATCGAGCGGATCAACCCGAAGATCAACGCCTACGTCACCGTTCTCCCGGAAGCCGCGATGCGGGAGGCGGCCGCCCGCGACGAGGAGATTGCCCGGGGAATTGTTCGGGGGCCGCTGCACGGCGTCCCCGTGGCGATAAAGGACATCTTCTGCACGAAGGGGATCCGGACCACCTGCGCAAGCCGGATCCTCAAGGATTTCGACCCGCCGTACGACGCAACGGTCGTCGAGAGGATACGGTCCGCCGGCGCGGTCCTCCTGGGCAAGCAGAACATGGACGAGTTCGCGATGGGGTCCTCCACGGAGATGTCTTGTTTCGGACCTGTGCTGAACCCGTGGGCGACGGACCGGATCCCGGGGGGCTCCTCCGGGGGGACGGCGGCAGCCGTGGCGGCGGGGACCTGTTTTGCCGGGGTGGGGACGGACACGGGCGGCTCGATCCGGCAACCGGCATCCCTGTGCGGCGTCGTGGGGATGAAGCCGACCTACGGACGCGTGTCCCGGTACGGCATGATCGCCTTCGCGTCGTCTCTGGACCAGGGAGGACCGATCGCCCGCACCGTCCCGGACGCGGCGGCCGTCCTCTCGGTCATTGCAGGATACGACCGGAGGGACTCCACGTCGGTCGATGTCCCGGTGCCGGACTACGTAGCTGCAACGGAAAGGGGCGTAAAGGGGATGCGGGTGGGCCTGCCGCGGGAATACTTCGCGGAAGGGGTGGACGATTCCGTCAGGACGGCGGTTACGAAGGCGCTCACCTCGCTCATCTCCCTGGGCGCGGAAGCGGTGGAGATCTCCCTGCCGCACACCGGGTATGCCCTGTCCACGTATTACATCATCGCCCCCGCGGAGGCCTCCTCGAACCTTGCCCGGTACGACGGGGTCCGGTACGGCTACCGGGCGGCCGGGGCGAAGGGGCTGATCGAGATGATGTCCCGGACCCGTGCGGAAGGGTTCGGGGAGGAGGTCAAGCGCCGGGTCATGATCGGCACGTACGCGTTGTCCGCGGGATACTACGACGCCTATTACGGGAAGGCGCAGAAGGTGCGCACGCTCCTTCGTCGGGATTTCAACGAGGCGTTCGACCATGTCGACGTGATCCTCACCCCGACGGCGCCCACGCCGGCGTTCCGCGTCGGGGAGAAGGTGGACGACCCGCTGACCATGTATCTCTCGGACATCTACACGATCCCGGCAAACCTGGCGGGCATCCCCGGGATCTCCGTGCCGTGCGGCATGTCGCCCGACGGCCTCCCGATCGGGGCGCAGCTGCTGGGGAAGCATTTCGACGAGGAGTCGCTTTTGGCCGCCGCCGCCGTGATCGAACGGGAGATCCCGCTGCCGCGGGTGGCGCCCCTTGAGGGATAATCAGGGGATGGAATTCGAAGCGGTCATCGGCCTGGAGGTCCACGCGCAGCTCGCGACGGAGAGCAAGATCTTCTGCGCCTGCCCGGCTGCGTTCGGAGCGCCGCCCAACGAGAACACCTGTCCCGTCTGCACGGGGATGCCGGGCGTCCTGCCCGTGCTGAACCGCAGGGTGGTGGAGTTCGCCGTACGGACGGCGCTGGCCACCTCCTGCAAGGTGCGGGAGAAAAGCGTCCTTGCCCGGAAGAACTACTTCTACCCCGACCTCCCGAAGGCGTACCAGATATCGCAATACGAGATGCCGCTTGCCGTCTCCGGCCACATCGACATCGAGGTGGAGGGGGAGACCCGGCGGATCGGGATCACCCGCATCCACCTGGAGGAGGATGCGGGCAAGCTCGTTCACGCCGGCGCCTTCGCGGGGGCGCAGACCTCTCTTGCGGATCTTAACCGCTGCTCGGTCCCTCTCATGGAGATCGTCTCCGAGCCCGACATGCGGACGCCGGAGGAGGGAGGGGCGTACCTGCGCCGCCTGCGGGACATCCTCGTCTACCTGGAGGTCTGTGACGGGAACATGGAGGAGGGGTCGTTCCGCTGCGACGCCAACGTGTCCGTCCGTCCGAAGGGACAAAAGGAGTTCGGAATAAGGGCGGAGCTTAAGAACATGAACTCCTTCCGGAACGTGGAGAAGGCCCTCGAGTACGAAATCCGGCGCCAGACCGAGGTGACCCTGGACGGCGGCACGATCGTCCAGGAGACACGGCTGTGGGACGCCGACGCCGGCGTGACCGTCTCCATGCGCGGCAAGGAGGAAGCGCACGACTACCGGTACTTCCCCGATCCCGACCTGCTCCCCATCCATGTCGACCAGGCGTGGGTCGAGGAGCTTGAGAAAACGATCCCGGAGCTCCCCGGGGAAAAGGTCGCGCGTCTTGTCTCCCGGTACGGGATCCCCCGCTACGATGCGGAGCTTCTCTCCTCCTCCCGCCGGCTCGCCGACTTTTTCGAGGCGTCGGTCGCCGCCTTCGGGGGGAACCCGAAGGTGACCGCAAACGAGTGCATCCAGTGGAAGGATGTCGTTGCCGCCGGAAAGCTGTCACCGGAGACGATCGCGCACGTCGTCGAGGACCGGGAAACCGGAAAGGTCTCCGCCACTGCCTCCAGGAAGCTGGTGGAGCTTGCCATCGAGACCGGGAAGCCGGTCCGGCAACTTCGGGATGAGAAAGGGCTGACCCAGGTCTCCAACGCGCGGGCGCTCGAGGCGATTGTGGACAAGGTCATCGCCTGCAACCCGAAGGAGGTGGAAAGCTACCGCGGCGGCAAGGCCGGCCTCCTCTCCTTCTTCGTGGGGCAGGTCATGAAGGAGACCAGGGGAAAGGCGAATCCGAGGGTGGTCCAGGAGGTATTGAAGGCCAAACTCGGATAGGAGGAAGCAATGCGGAAAGTAGCGGTCTGCGCGGCAGCTGTCGTCCTCTTCCTCGTCCTTCTTGTACTGGTGCTTCCCCGTCTGGTGTCGGTCGAATCCTTGAAGCCCCGCGTCGTGGCGGCCCTCGAGGAGAAAACCGGCCGCAGGATCGGCCTTTCGGGACTTTCCCTGTCGCTGTTTCCCGGAATCGGCGTAAAGGTGACGGGCCTTACGGTCTCCGGGGACCCACGCCATCCCGGAGAGCGGCTCCTGTCGGTGCCGGAGACCGAAATCCGGATGGCGATCGCGCCGCTGCTTTCCGGGAGGACGGAGTTCACGAAGTTCATCCTGCGCCGCCCGGAGATCCGGTTCCGCACATATGCAGACGGAACCCACTCCGCCACCGATATTGGCAAACGGCTTGCCGGGGAGAAAAAACCCGCCGCCCCCTCTGCAGGGAAAAAAGAGAAAGAAGTGGCCGTGGTCGTAAAAGCGGTGAGAGTCGAACAGGCGACCCTCGTCCTCGTCTCGGAGGAAGCAGGAGGCAAGGAGTCCCGGTGGGAGATCTCCCCGATTACCGTCCGCATGTCCGGCATCGGAGACGGGCGGAACGACTTTGAGATTTCGTCCCGGATCGAGGGGCAGGTGCGGGGGGAGGTTTCGTTTTCCGGACGCCTGGTAAGGGCCCCAGGGGCAGGAGAAGACCGCGCAGCTTCCGCCATCCGGGGGGAAGGGAAGCTGTTCGGGCAGAAGGTAACGGTTACGGGGAAGGTCTTCGCCTCGCGGGAGCCCGTAGCGGTCGACCTCGCAATCTCTTTCCCGGGAATCGAGATCGACACGATTCCGGAAATTCTCAAGGATCCGCCTGCACTCCTTGCGAAAGCACAGCTTGAGGGGGTCATCCCCCTGACCGTGAAGGTCACCGGGAGCCTGGAGTCCCCGGAATTCGAAGCAAGGGCAGACCTGACCCGCGCCGGCGGGACGATCAATGCGGACCCGGAACTGAGAAAGGTCGTCGGCACGCCGTGCACGATCGTCGCGAAAGGGCGCTATGCCCCCGACCGGCTGGTTCTCTCGAACGCGGAGCTTCGGATTCCCCCGCTTTCCGTGGCGGCGAACGCCGTCGTAAATCCCGCAAGCGGAGCCCACGAATGGGCGGCTTCCGCGGTCATCTCCTCCCTTGCCGAGCTCGGAAAGCTCCGCGGGGCCGGACCGCTTCCTACGTGGTCCCCCGAGGGACGCCTGACCGCCGCGGGGAAGGGAAGGCGTAAGAGCGCAAAGGCCGCGGAGACGTACGAAGGGAGTCTCGACCTTGACGGGGTGGCCCTTCGGGTCCCGGGGAGACCCATCGATCTTCGGAAGCTTGCGGGAAAGATCACCCTTACTCCCCGGTCCGTCACGTTCTCCCGGCTCGGCGGGCTGCTGAACGGCAAACGGTTCTCCCTTACCGGCACGACTTCCCTTGGGCCCGCTCCCGCGGGACAGGTCGATCTGCGCATGGCCTACCTGGACGTGGACGGACTTTTTCCTCCCGGAGAAGAGGGGGAAAAGAAGGAGGAGAAGTCCCCCCCGGAACAATCGAAAAAAGAGGAGAGACAGGAAGGGAAGGTCTCCGCGCGGATACGTCTCGCGATCGACGCCGGAAAGGCGAGGGGAGTGGAGTTCACCGATCTCAAGGGGCTCGTCCGGTACGAGAAGGGAAATGTGCACCTCGATTCCGTGACCGCGCGGATGTACGGCGGGGACGTCGCCATTTCCGGCATCGTGGGACTTGCCTCTCCCACCCCCGACTTCCGCGTCAAGGTGGCGGTCAAGGACCTTGCGGCCGAGGAGATCCTTTCCCGCAAGACCTCCCTGAAGGACTTTCTCTCCGGCCCCGTTTCGCTTTCGGCGGACCTTGGCGGGGGGATGAAGGACTTCGCCGATTTTTCGCGCACGGCTTCCGGATCGGGCTCCATCAAGATAACCGGTGGTAAAATAAAGGGGTTGGATTTGCTGGGCACGGCGGCCGGGCTGGCCGGCCTCTCCTCCCTTGTTCCCGGTGCCGGTGCGTTGCCCGGGGGGGAAGCCAAAAAGGAGACGACGTTTTCGGATTTTTCGGCTTCGTTCCGGGTCGAGGGAGGGAAGATCAGGACCGAGTCCCTGCGGATCATCTCCGACAAGCTGGGACTTTCCGGAAAGGCCGCCGTGGGCTTCGACCGAACGCTCGACTTCCGGGGGTCGATCCGGCTTTCGAAGGAGATGTCGAAGCGTTTCCGCGGCAAGGCGGGGAAATTCCTTGTCGGGCCGAAAGGAGAGGTGGAGATCCCCCTGTTCCTGAAGGGAACGTTGACCTCCCCGGCAGCGTCCCTGGACACCGCGGCGCTTGCGAAGGGGGCCGGGGAGCGGCTCCTAAAAAGTTTGATCGAGAAGATTCCCGAGCAAAAGCCTCCTCCGGGAGGGGACAACGCCACGTCCGCGGAGAAACCGGAAAAGCCGAAACCGTTCAAGGAAGTGGAGAAAATCCTCCAGAAGTTCCTTCCGGGGAAGCAGGAGGGAAAGTGATGGCTAGACCAGGAAGCGCACTCCTCGTCATCGACATGCTCGAGGATTTCGTGCGGCCCGGGGCATCGCTCGAAGTTCCACAGACAAGGGAGATCCTTCCGGCGCTTCGCCGCCGCGTTTCCCGCGCACGCCGGGAAGGGGATCTCGTGGTGTACGTGTGCGATTCCCATAGGAAAAACGATCCGGAGTTCGCGCGGATGGGGTGGCCGCCCCATGCCGTGGCCGGGACAAAGGGGGCCGCTGTCGTTTGGGAGATCGCGCCGAAGCCCGGGGATGTGGTCGTGGAGAAGAAAACCTATTCCGGTTTCCACCGCACCAATCTCCAGTCCGTCCTCCGCCGGCACGACATCCGGTCGGTTTCCCTCTCCGGATGCGTCACCAATATCTGCATCCTGTACACCGCTGCCGCTGCCGCCATGCGTGGCTACGACGTCACCGTGGAAGAGGCGGTCGTTGCGGGGCTGGACGACAAGTCGCACAGGTTCGCACTCGACCAGATGGAGAAGGTGCTGGGAGCGCGCGTGATCCGTGGGCGGGGACACTCCTCTCCCGCATCCCGGAGATAAATCAGGAATGTCCCCGGTGAAGAAAAGAGCGAGGAAGATGAACCCGATCCCCAGTCAGGAAGAGATCCGCCGGGGGGACACGGCGGACGTCTATTTCGTCCGCACGATGGAGGTCCTCAAAAAGCGGAGGAAAGAGAATGTGCAGGTGAAGGCGGAAGCGTACGTCAAACGGTTCCCGGACGCCTACGAGCATGCGATCCTGGCCGGGATGGACGAGATGCTAGAGCTCCTTGAAGGCAGGAACGTGGACGTCAAGGCAATGGGGGAGGGATCCCTCTTCCTGCGCGAGGAGCCGGTCTTTTCCCTCGAGGGACCGTACGGCGCGTTCTGCGAGATGGAGACGGCGATGCTCGGCATGATCTGCCAGGCTTCAGGGATCGCCACGAAAACCTCCCGCATCAAGTGGCTGGCCGGGGACCGGAAGGTCTTAAGCTTCGGGGCGCGGCGCATGCACCCTGCGCTTTCCACCGTGATCGACCGGCATGCCTTCCTCGGGGGGGCCGATGGCGTATCGGTCGTGCGCAGCGCCTTGTTCCTCGGGGAGACCCCACAGGGGACGATGCCGCACGCTCTCATCCTGGTGCTGGGGGACACCGTCGAGGCGCTCCGGGGATTCGACGACGCGGTGTCGGGCGACGTTCCCCGCGTCTGCCTGATCGATACCCTCCAGGACGAGAAATTCGAGGCGCTAAGGGTAGCGGAGGCCCTGGGGAAGTCGCTGGACGCGGTCCGTCTCGACACGCCCTCCTCGCGCAGGGGGGACTTCCGGAAGATCCTCCGGGAGGTCCGCTGGGAGCTCGACTTGCGGGGGTTCTCCCACGTGCGGATCCTCGTCTCCGGGGGGCTTGGCGAGGAGGACATCGTCTCCCTGCGGGACGTCGTGGACGGGTTCGGCGTCGGGACATGCATCAGCAACGCCCCCACCATCGACTTTTCCCTGGACATCGTGGAAGTGGAGGGGCGGCCGTTCGCCAAGCGGGGGAAATGTTCCGGCGGCAAGCAGGTTACCCTGTGCGGGTCGTGCGGCCATCGTGCGGTCGTCCCGGAAGGCCTGGCCGGGGAGCCGTGCCGCTGCGGATCCCCGACGGAACTTCTCCTTCTCCCGGCGATGAAAGGGGGAAAGGTGTTGGCTCCCTCCCTCTCCCCGCGCGCGTTGCGGAGCAGTGTGATGGACCATGTGGCGAAATTCCACGCGCAGAGAGAAAGCGGATGAAAAAAGGTCGCGG
>DAOUUI010000067.1 GCA_030668225.1 Deltaproteobacteria bacterium | reverse complement strand
GGGCCCCACGGGCTGTCCCAGGAAGGCTCCCCGGACTTCGACGCTTTCCAGAGGGCGAAATCGAGCGGGTCCTTCTTCCGTTCGTCCACCTCGACCCGGGCCCCGGAAAGCAGTTCCTCGGTGTTCTTCCCCGAGAGTTTCCCGTATCCCTCGAACCCCCTGACCGAGTAGTACACGTCACCGTCCGCCACGTACGCCTTCCCCTCCTCGATCAGCCGCCCGATGAGACCGACGATGTCGGGAATGTGCTCCGTCGCGCGAGGCTCCACGTCGGGTCGCACAAGGCCCATCCTGTCGAAATCCTGGTAGAACTCCCGGATGTACCGGTTCGAGATCGTGAGGTAGTCGGTCTTTTCGCGGTTCGCGCGATGGATGATCTTGTCGTCGATGTCGGTGAAGTTTCGCACGAACGTCACCGATAATTTCCTGTACCGGAGGTAGCGAACGATGGTGTCGAAGGCGACGTTCGCGCGGGCGTGCCCGATGTGGCACAGGTCGTAGACCGTCACCCCGCACAGGTACACCTTCACCTGCCCAGGATTGACCGGAACAAAGGCTTCCTTCCTGTTCCCCAGCGTGTTGAAAACGGTGAGCGCCATCAGATCGTTCCTCCATCCGCCACCGGGGAAGATCCCTTAAGGAGCGCGACCGCCCAGGCGGATATCCCCTCCTTGCGTCCCTCGAAACCCATTCCCTCGGTCGTCTTCCCCTTCAGATTCACCCTGTTCTCGGGAAGGGCAAGCATCCCCGCGATGCTTGCGCGCAGAGCCGGGACAACGGGAGCGATCTTCGGCTCCTCGCAAACGATGACGGCATCGAGTCCCACCAGCCCGAATCCTTTTTCCACCATCCTCCCGCGCGCGTGTGCGAGGATGGTGCGGCTGGAAATTCCCTCCGTCTCCGCCGCGCCCGGGGGAAAGTGCTGGCCGATGTCCGGATCCCCGAGTGCACCGTAGATCGCGTCCGCGACGGCATGGAGGAGAACGTCCCCGTCGGAGTGGCCGAGCAGACCTCGTTCGTGCTCGATCCGGACCCCGCCCAGCCACAGGGGCCGCCCCTCGACCAGCGAGTGCGCGTCCCCCCCGATCCCGATGCGTAAATCCGGCTGCTCGCGGAGCAACCCTTCCGCCATCCGAATGTCCTCGGGAATGGTGATCTTGATGTTTCCCTCCTCACCCGGTATCGGGATGACGGGAACCCTCGTCCCCTCGACAAGGGAGGCGTCGTCGGTTCCCTGCCGACCCTCCTCCTGCGCCTTCCTGTAGGCGTCCCGGAGGATCCCCGCGCGGAATCCCTGGGGGGTCTGGGCAAGCATTATTTCGGACCGGTCCCGCGTGCAAAGCGTCTTCTCCGCCCTGTCCCACTGCTTGACGGTATCCCTGACGGGCACGACAGGCACGACGGCTCCATGCTCCTGTGCCAGGTCCACGCACCTTCCCAGCAGTCGCTCGGACACGAAGGGGCGGACGGCGTCGTGCACCAGGATAATCTCCGTCTCCTCGGGGACGGCCGCGAGGGCGTTCCGCACCGAATCCTGTCTTTCCGCACCACCGTCGACCACGGCAATGATCTTCGCCACCGAGCGGTACGATTCCTTCACCTCGTTGGAAAGAGAAGGGGGAAGGGAAAGGACAACCCCGTCGACCCGGGGTGATGCGGTAAACGCCGACAGGGTCCTGTCGAGGAGGGGACGTCCCCCGAGGGGGAGGAATTGTTTGGGAAGATCTCCCCCCATCCGGCTGCCGCCTCCCGCGGCGACGATGATCGCCACCACCCTGTTCATCATTCCTCCGGGATTCTCACGGATTGCGGATTACCGGCGCGGGAACCAAACGGAACGGGCGAGCGGGAGGAAAAAGAACCGGTCAGAGTTTCAGGAAGCGGCGCAGGTCCGCTTCCACCACTTCCTCCGTAACGGACTTGGCGATCGAGATCTCCTTGACCAGGAGAGTACGCGCCGTGTCGAGCATCTTCCTCTCCCCGAAAGAGAGGACCTTCTCCCCCTTGAGACGGAGAAGGTTCCGCAACACCTCGGCGATTTCGAAAGGAGATCCGGACTTGAGCTTGTCCATGTACTGGCGGTAACGCCTGTTCCACGGCTGGGGGTCTATTCCGACATCGCTGTTCTGGAGAATCTTGTAGATGGACCGGACGGATTTGGAGTCCATGATTCGCCGGAGACCGACCTGCTCCACGTTTCCCATGGGAATCATGATGGTCACACCGGTATCGAGGATGCGAAGAACGTAGAAGGATTCCTTTTCCCCCCCCGCAATCGACTTTGTTTCGATTGCCTGCACCATTCCGATGCCTTGGGCCGGGTACACGGCCAAATCCCCCACTTTGAAATTCATTGGGATGGACCCTCCGAGGAGTGATCAGGAAGTGTGATGAAAACTGTATTGGTTTTGTATTATAGTAAATTTTTCCCTGAAATGTCAATCGGGAGGAATTCGTATGCAGTCTACAGTATGGTTCTCCGATCTTTCCGCGCCCCCCGGCAGGAGTCTGATCGAAAAGACCGGGCAACTCCTGCGTGCGGCGGGGCTTGCCGGCAAGATCGGCCCGGGGGCTCTCACGGCCGTAAAACTCCATTTCGGGGAGAGGGGGAACGTCTCGTTCGTCCGTCCGGTTTTCGTGCGGAAGATCGTCGAGGAGATCGCCGCCGCGGGCGGGAAACCGTTCCTCACGGACACGAACACGCTGTACGTCGGCGGACGCAGCAATTCCGTGGACCATATCCGGACGGCTGTAGCCAACGGATTCGCATTCGCGGTGGTCGACGCCCCCCTCCTCATCGCGGACGGAATTCGGGGCGAGAGCTCGATAAGCGTTCCCGTGGAAGGGAATATTTACTCCGAGGTGGCGATCGGGACGGAGATCGTCAACGCCGACGCGCTCGTGGCGGTAACCCATTTCAAGGGACATGAACTGTCCGGTTTCGGCGGGACGATCAAGAACCTCGGGATGGGGTGTGCCGCCCGCTCGGGGAAACTCGCCCAGCATTCCACGGTATCGCCCACCGTCGACCCCGCAGCGTGCACCGGGTGCGGGACGTGCGTCGCACACTGCCCTTCCGGCGCCATCGAGGTCATTTCCGAAAAAGCGCTCATCAACCCGGGAGCGTGCATCGGGTGTGCGGACTGCATCGTGGTGTGCCCGGAGCACACGGTGATCATCGACTGGAACGAGGCGGCCCCGATGGTACAGAAGAAGATGGTCGAGCATGCGGTGGGCGCATTGCGGGGGAAGAGCGGGAAGAGCCTCTTCATCTCCTTCGTCATGCAGATCTCCCCCTATTGCGACTGCTACGGGAACAACGACCGCCCGATCGCCCCGGACGTCGGGATCTTCGCTTCCGGAGACCCCGTCGCACTCGACCAGGCGTGCGCGGACGCAGTCATCCGATCCGCCGGGAGGGATCCCTTCCGGGAAACGCACCCGGAGATCGACTGGACGATCCAGCTCTCCTATGCCGAGGAACTCGGGCTTGGGACGAGAAACTATCTTTTGGAGACCTTATGACGACGGGAAAGATGCTTTTTGCGGGAATCGACATCGGGTCTCTTTCCACCGACGCCGTCCTTCTCGACCGGAATGGGGAGATCGCCGGGTCGGCAATCGTCGCAACGGGTGCTTCCACGAGAAAGGCGTGCGAGGAGGCCTTCGCCAAGGCCCTGGCCGAGGCGGGAGCCGCTCCCTCCGCCGTCGTCTTCACGGTCTCCACGGGATATGGACGGGAGATGGCGGCATCCGCCGACCTGTCGGTCACGGAAATCACCTGCCACGCAAGGGGAGCGCGTTTCCTGTTCCCGGAGGCCAGGACGGTGCTGGATATCGGGGGACAGGACAGCAAGATCATCCGTTTGACCCAGGACGGCAGGGTGGCCGACTTCGCGATGAACGACAAGTGCGCGGCCGGTACCGGGCGTTTCCTGGAGGTCATGGCGCGCACGCTGGAAATGGACCTCGAGGAGATGGGCCCCCGCTCCCTCCTGTCCCGGAAAACGGTACCGGTAAGCTCCATGTGCACGGTGTTCGCCGAGTCCGAGGTGATCTCGCTCATCGCCTCGGGAACACCTCCCGAGGACATTGCCCGGGGAATCCATTTAGCCATTGCGGACCGGATCGCTGCGCTCGCCGAAAGGGTGGGAATGATCGCCCCCGCCGTCATGACGGGGGGGGTGGCGAAGAACCCCGGGGCACGAAAGGCGCTCGAGGGGAAGTTCGGCTTCCCCCTCCTCGTCCCGGCGGACCCCCAGCTGGCGGGGGCACTGGGAGCCGCACTGATCGCCCGGGAGAAGAGCCAGGCTCACCACTGACGGGTCTTTCGCCACTTCCCGTACCGCGGAAAAACGACTCCCCGTGGCTATATACCCTGGTTCATCGCGAAGATTTCCCGGAACCGGTCGGAGTTCGCCAGGAAGATCTGGAGGACCTCCGGGTCGAAGTGGCCGGGATCCGTTCTGCCGTCCCCCGCGGAGATGATCCCCACGGCCGTATCGTGGTCGAAGGCAGGCTTGTAGGGACGCCTGCTCCGCAGCGCGTCGTACTGGTCGATGAGGTTCATGATCCTCCCCTCGAGGGGAATCTCCTCTCCCTTCAGTCCCCGGGGATACCCTTTTCCATCCCACCTCTCGTGGTGGTTCTGGGCGAACTTCTCCGCGGAGATCAGGTAGGGGCTGTCCGAGCCCCGGAGAATCCTCGCGCCGATCGAGGAGTGGGTCTTCATGATCTCGAACTCCTGCGCTGTCAGTTTGCCCGGCTTGAGGAGAATCGAATCGGGGATTCCCACCTTCCCGATATCGTGCATCGGGGCGGCGTAGAACATGATTTCCGCATCCTGCGGGGGGATGTCCATTTCCTTCACGATAACCTCTGTGTAATAACTGATCCGCTTGACGTGGATATAGGTGTCCTCGTCCCGGTACTCCGAGGCGAGCGTCAGCCTCTGCACGGTATCGATCAGCGCTTCCTTGAGTTTCCGCGTCCTCTCTTCCACCTGCATCTCCAGGATCCGGCTGTGGTCTTCGAGAAAATCCTGGTATTTCTTCACCTTCAGGAGGTTGTTGACCCGGACTACCAGTTCCGTGCTGTCCACGGGCTTCCCCAGGAAGTCGTTCGCCCCCGCCTGGAGCGCCTTGATCCTCGATGCACGGTCCGTCCGAGCGGTGAACATCACGACCGGGATGCTCTGTGTGCCGGATCCGTTCTTGAGCCGGCGGCACGTCTCGAAGCCGTCCATCTTCGGCATCGAGATGTCGAGGAGGATGATGTCCGGTTGCCCCTCCATCGCCCGGGCAAGCCCTTCGACACCGTCCGAGGCCGATTCGAACACGAACCCGTGGTTCGTGAGAATCGTCCCCATGAGGGCCACAACATCTGCCTCGTCATCGACAATCAGTACTTTTACATTCTGCTGGGAATGCATACCGTCCTTCTCCCCGCCGGCCTACGGACTCACATACCCTATCGGCAATATCGATGATTTTTTTTACTCTTTTTTCCCGGAGATTTCTCAGGCGTTCTTTTGCGCCACGGCTTCCTCTTTCAGAATCTCGAAAAAGCGGGCTATCTCCCCGGATGTATTATAGAAATGGGGGGATATGCGTATGCCCCCGTTGCGCGAGGAGCACACGGCGTTCCGTGAGAGGAGCGCCTTCCAGAGCCCCTGGGGATCGACTCCGGGGACCCGGAACGTCACGATCCCGGATCGCTCCTCGGGGAGGCGCGGAGACACCACCTCATACTCCGCCCGGAGCGCCGACTCGATCGCCTCCTCGGTGAGGTGACGGACCCGCTCCCATATGCGTTCCACGCTGACGGAGAGGATCAGGTCGAGCGACGCACCGAACGCGGCCAGCCCCACGGTGTTGAAACTGCCCGGTTCGAAACGCCGTGCATCCGGCGAGAGGCGAAAATCGTACCGCTCGAAGTCGAACCGGTTCCTGACCGAATGCCAGCCGAGTACCACCGGCTCCACCATCTCCATCACGTCCCGGGAAATGAAGAACCCGCCGATCCCCTCCGGGGAAAGCATCCACTTGTGACCGTCCGCAGCGAGGGCATCGATTCCGTACGCCCGGACATCCATCGGGATCACGCCCAGGCTCTGGATCGCGTCCACGAAAAAGAAGATCCCCTGTTTCTGGCAGTACTCTCCGATCCCCGGAAGATCGTTCCGGGACCCGTTGGCGAATTCCACCGAGGAAAGCGCGACGAGACGGGTCTTCCCGTCACAGGCGGCAATCACGTCGTCCTTCCGGACGCGGCCTTCCTTCGCCTGCACCATGCGAACCTCGATGTTGCGCGCTTCGAGGCGCATCCAGGGATAAATGTTGGCGGGAAACTCCACGTTGGCGGTCACGAGGTTGTCCCCTTCCTTCCACGGAAAACCCGCGGCGATGAAGGAGATCCCCTCCGATGTGTTCTTGATGAAGGCGACTTCGTCGCTCGAGGCCCCGATCAACCGGGCGAACCTGCCGCGCGCCTCGTCCGCCAGGTCCACCCACTTCCGGAGGCGGAAAGCGCCCTCATCCCGGTACTGGTGCAGAATCCGGACGCCCGCGGACGCGGAGGAGGCGGGAATCGGAGAAACGCCTGCGTGGTTCAGGTAGAGGAGCCGGTCGGCCACGGGAAACTCGGCGGTTCGTATGGCATCGACATCGATCTGCACGAGCCCCTCCCTCCTGCGCCGGATGCGCAATCCCTATGTTACCAAGGATGCTGCAAGCGCATGGGGTATAATATCCGGATGAAATTGTCCGATGAAAACATCCTGCGGTACAGCCGGAACATTCTGATTCCGGAGATCGGTCCCGAGGGACAGGAAAAGATTCTCTGCTCATCCGCCCTCGTGGTGGGTGCGGGCGGGCTGGGCTCCCCGGCACTCCTCTACCTCGCCGCGGGGGGAGTCGGCAGGATCGGGGTCATCGACCGGGACCGCGTCGAGATCACGAATCTCAACAGGCAGGTGATCCACGCGGAGAGGTCGGTGGGGCGCCGAAAGGTGGAGTCGGCAGGAGACGGCATCCGTGCGATCCGCTCCGACGTCCTGCTGGAGGAACATGGAGCGGCCCTCACGGTGGAAAATGCCGTCCGTCTGTTCCGGCAATACGACGTCGTCATCGACGGGAGTGACAATTTCCCGACCAAATTCCTGTGCAGCGACGCGTCCGTCCTGACGGGAGTCCCGCTCGTGCATGCCGGAGTTTTGCGGTTCGGCGGACAGATGATGGCAGTGGTGCCCGGAAAAGGGCCGTGCCTGCGCTGCCTGATCCCGGAGATCCCCCCCCGGCGGGACACGCCCACCTGCGCAGAGGCGGGGATCCTGGGGGGCGTCGCGGGGATCGTCGGGGCGTGGCAGGCCGTGGAGGCGATCAAGATCATTGCCGGGGCGGGGAAACCTCTGGCGGGCAGGCTGCTCACCCTGGACACCCTGACCGGCGCCGTCTCCGTCCATGACGTTTCCCGGGATCCGCAGTGCCCCGCGTGCGGGGATTCCCCACGGATCCGACTGCCCCTCGAGGCGTCCGAATACGAACAGGAACGGAGTTGCGTGATATGAAAGAGGCCGTGAAACTCCGCTCGAAGCGCGCGGTGATGCTTCTTTCCGGAGGTCTGGACAGCACGCTGGCCACCAGGATGATGCTCGACCAGGGGGTGGAACTCTTCGCCCTCCACTTCACCTCCCCGTTCTGCACATGCTCGAGGGCGTCCGGGGGCGGTTGCCACTCCCAGGCGCAGATCGTCGCCGGACGGATGGGGATTCCGATCAAAACGGTATCGAAGGGAAGCGAGTACATCGAGATCATCCGGAACCCGAGGCATGGCAGGGGCGCGGGGATGAACCCCTGCATCGACTGCCGCATATTCACGTTGAAAAAGGCCCGGGAGTACATGGAAGAGATAGGGGCCTCCTTCCTGGTAACCGGCGAAGTGGTCGGCCAGCGCCCCATGTCCCAGCGTTCCGACGCCTTCCGGATCATCGAGAAACGAAGCGGCAGCCAGGGACTGGTGCTGAGACCTCTCTCGGCAAAGCATTTCGAACCGACCATCGCGGAGCGGAACGGTTGGGTCGACCGGGAAAACCTGCTCAACATCACGGGAAGGTCCCGCAAGGAGCAGATCCGGCTCGCGCAGATGTGGGAGGTAGGCGATTACCCCTGTCCTGCGGGGGGATGTCTCCTGACCGACAAGACCTTCTCGATCAAGGTCAGAGACCTCTTCGACCATTGCGAGGACCCGGATATGGCGGATATTCACCTGTTGAAAGTCGGACGGCATTTCCGGTTCTCCGACGGACGGAAGGTGATCGTGGCGAGGAACGAGGAGGAGAACCGGAAGCTGGAGGCACTCTGCAAGGGAAAGATGCCCGTTTTCATCGCGGACGGGTTTTCGGGGCCTTCGATCGGGACCGATGCGGAAAACGGCGCTGCGCCGGAGGATCTTCTCTCCCGGCTTTTCACCCGGTACAGCAAGCCGGAGACTTGCCCCCCCTTCACCGTTCGGGAGGTGACCCCGGACGGCGAGAGGAAGCGGTCCCTCCCCCAAAACGCAGATTTCACCGAGATCGAACATGCGCTCCTCTGCTGAGCCCGGACGCGACGCGGGGCTTCCCCCCGCCCTTTCGGCAAAATGGGAGTCCCTCCTCTCGTCCCTGGATGCCCTGGGGTCCTCCGTGATCGCCTTCAGCGGCGGAGTCGACAGCACATTCCTCCTGTACGCCGCTCTCCGGGCGCAGGGAGAGAGGACACTGGCGGTCACCGCCACATCTCCCACCTATCCGAAATCGGAACGCGACGAGGCGGAGAGGATTGCACGCGAGTGGAAGGCCCCCCATCGCTTCGTGGAGTCGAACGAGCTCGAAATCCCCGGGTTTTCCGAAAATCCCCCCGACCGTTGCTATCACTGCAAGAAGGAGCTGTTCGCTATCCTGTCGGGGATCGCCCGCGATGAAGGGTACCAGGCGGTATGCGACGGCACGAACAGCGACGACACCGTCGACTTCCGCCCCGGGAGACGGGCTGCGAAGGAGCTGGGTGTACGCAGCCCTTTGCTGGAAAACGGGATATCGAAAGAGGACATACGGGCGTTAAGCCGTATATTCCGCCTTCCCACCGCGGACAAGGGAGCGTTCGCCTGCCTCTCCTCGCGGTTTCCGTACGGTACGACGATCAACGCGGAAAAGCTTCGCCGGGTGGAGGCGTGCGAGGAGATTCTTCGGGGTTTCGGCTTCCGGCAGTTTCGCGTTCGCGTCCACGAGCACGTGGCGCGCATCGAGGTCGGGCAGGAGGAAATCCCGCGCCTGTTCGAACCGCAGATTTCGGAAGCCGTCCACGGGGGGTTCCGGGCAAACGGATTCCTCTACGTGGCCGTCGACCTGAAAGGGTACCGCACCGGGTCGATGAACGAGGGGGGCGTCGTTGCGGGGCTGCCCCCTGACCTCGCTCCCTGACCCCGCCTCAGACGGGAACGCGGAGCAGATCCTCGGCGAGGATGATCTCTCCGGAGTACGTTTCCCTGCACTGGCCGAGAATGTCCGCCTCCTCGCACTCCGGGTAGAAATGGGTGAGGACCAGTTTCTTCACCCGGGCGGCGGCGGCAAGTTCTCCTGCCTCGGCAGGGGTCAGGTGCCCTCTCACCTTACGCTCGTTGGGAAACGAGCACTCCAGGACAGCCACGTCGGCATTTTTCGCCGCCGTGACGATTCCCGCACACACATCCGTATCCCCGGAAAAGGCGATCACCTTTCCCGTTTCCGTGTCTTCGACCCGGAAAGCAACGCTTTGGGGGGTATGCGACACAGGCACGGCAGTCAGGACCAGGGGGCCCAGGGATACGGGCCGGGAGGATATCTCCTCGACCAGGAGGGAATAGTCTTCTGCTTCCACCCAGGATCCGTACGTCCGGCGAAGCCGTTCATGGAAATCGCGGAACCCGGGCGCGCCGAGGAGGGTCAGCGCCTTCCTGCGGCCGATCCCGGTGTTCCTGAGGCTGAAGAGCATCGGGGCCAGCTCGGCCGTGTGGTCCAGGTGAAGGTGGGTGAACGCCACGACATCCGGCTCGGCCAGGGAGACCCCGAGAACGGCAAGCTTCTGGAGTGTCCCCAGGCCGGCGTCGACGAGGAGCGTGCAGCCGCCGTGACGGACCATGTTCCCCGCGGATCCTCTGCGGGGATGGGGCACGGCGGTCCCTGACCCGAGAATGAAGCATTCCATTCCGGATCGTTACTTGAGAATGTTCGACTTGAAGATGAGCTTTTCGTGGTCCTCCCCGTCTTCGGGGAAACTGGCGTGACCGAAGCGAACATCGACCTTGAGGTCCCTCATGGTTCTCCGTATCTCATCCACCTCGTCGAGGATCG
>DAOUUI010000120.1 GCA_030668225.1 Deltaproteobacteria bacterium | reverse complement strand
CCTGCTTCGCAGCCTCCCCCATCCGCAGCGATATACCGCTGCTCCGGGGGACTTCGTCGGAGGGGGACTCCGTTCGTGGCTCGCCGTGCGATGAACCCGCGCACGGCTGCGCTTAACCTCACTGCGCCCCCCTCCTGCGGCTGCTACGCCGGCAACCAAGGACCCGGGGCGCAGCGGGGGGTTCCGCGAAGCGGCCTGTGGAGCGAGGTGCAATTCCGGCGAGCGGAACCGGCAGTGAGCGGGCGCCAGGTCGCGAGCGTAGCGGAGTGGAATCCCCCGCGAGCCTTAGGTCCTTCCGGTGCAGTGCGCGGTCTCCTCCTACGGGAACAGCGCCCGGGCGCGCCCACGCACATGGCAGACACCGCGCGATTCCCCCGACTGGAGGGAGGCCGTTAATATGCTCGGCCGGGTAGGCGTCTATCTCGAGATGATCAAGGTTGCGCACACCGTTTTCGCGCTGCCGTTCGCGCTGATGGGAGCGTTCCTCGCCGCGCGCGGGATCCCCTCCTCCCGGACGATCTTCTACATCATCCTGGCCATGGTGGGGGGAAGAAGCGCCGCAATGGGGTTCAACAGGCTGATCGACGCAGACATCGACATGAAAAATCCGCGGACCCGGGAGCGGGCGATCCCGAAGGGCGAGGTGAGCAAGCCGATGGCGGCCGTCTTCATTTTCATGTCGGTGCTCCTGCTCGAGCTGTCGGCGGCGAAGCTCAACCCCCTGTGCCTCAAGCTTTCCCCGGTGCTCCTGCTCATCCTCTTCTCCTATTCCTACACGAAGCGCTTTACCTGGGCGTCCCACATCGTCCTGGGCGCGTGCCTCGGGGCCGCGCCGCTGGCCGCCTGGATCGCCGTCACCGGGGAGTTCGACTCAAGGATCCTGGTCATCTCCTTCGCCGTCCTTTTCTGGGTGGGGGGGTTCGACATCCTTTACTCCCTCCAGGACATCGAGTTCGACCGGAAGGAGGGGCTCCACTCCATTCCGCGGTTACTGGGCGTCGGAAAGTCGCTGTGGGTGGCCAGGGGTTTTCACTTCATGATGGCGGCCCTCCTGCTGGTGGGCTATTATATTTTTGGGCTGGGGTGGTGGTTCCTCACGGGGTGGGGAATCTGCTCCGCGGTACTGGTGTACGAGCACGGCATCTTGCGGAAGGACGACCTCTCCCGGCTGAACGTGGCGTTTTTCAACCTGAACGGAATCGTAAGCATCGCGCTTTGTCTGTTCACCTATCTTGACCTCGCGCTCTGACCCGGCCGGACGGAAACGGAAGGGGGGAGAGGAAACCCGAGGAGACTCCATGAAAGTGCTGCTCGGCATATCCGGCGCAAGCGGCGCCGTCTACGGCGTCCGAACCGGCTGGGCGCTCCACTCCCGGCGGGTGGACCTGCACCTGATCGTCACAAAGACGGCATGGGACATCCTGGACACGGAGATCGGGGAGGGGGAAGTCCCCCGGACGGGAGCGACGCGGGGGAGCCGGCTGCGCAGCAAGGGACTGCCGGGGAGGAAACGGTGGCTCGCCGAGCAAATGTCCGTGCCCCCCGGGGAGTTTCAGCTCTACGATGAGAACGATTTCCACATCCCGTTCGCGTCCGGGTCCAATCCCCCGGACGCCATGATCATCGCTCCCTGCTCGATGGGGATGCTTGGCAGGATCGCCCACGGGATTTCGTCCTCCGTCCTTTCGCGGTGTGCGGACGTCGCCCTGAAGGAGAAGAGGCCGCTGGTGGTCGTCCCGCGGGAGACCCCGCTGTCCGTCATCCACCTGGAGAACATGCTCTCCCTTGCGCGCGCAGGGGCGGACATCCTTCCGGCGTGCCCGGGGTTCTACGACCGCCCTGCCACCACGGCGGAGATGGTCGACTTCGTCGTCTCCCGCATCCTCCAGCGAATCGGGATCGACGCGGGCCTTGCTCCCCGGTGGGGAGAGCCCTCGGTCCCGGGGAAGAAGGGAAAAAGGGGAGGTCGCCGGGGCGGGGGAGCGTGAGGAGCGCACAAAGGACGCCCTGCGCGGGAAGGAGACGCGGGGCGCAAAGGAGGGTATCTCCATGAGAAGGATCCTGGTGGTAGACGATGAGGAGAACATCCGCGAACTGTACCGGGACGAGCTCGTCGAGGAGGGATACGAGGTGGAGCTGGCCACGGACGGGCTCGAAGCGCTCCGGAAGTTCGACTCGTTCCGTCCGGATCTCGTGACGCTCGACGTGAAAATGCCCGGGCTCGACGGCCTCGAGGTGTTGCGAAGGATCCGGGAGAAGAACGCATCGGTCCCGGTCCTCCTGCTGACCGCCTTCGGGGAGTTCAAGCAGGACTTCACCACATGGGCGTCGGATGCCTACATCGTGAAGTCCCACGACACGAAAGAGTTAAAGACGACCGTTCGGAGGCTCTTGGGCGAAAAATGACGGTACTTTCCCTACTCCGCGAGGCGATCTTCGGGAAGAAGGTCCCGGACGTAACCCGGGAGATTTCGCTCGCGGGGGCGCTGACCTCCGGGCTTTACGAAGTGTCGCAGGCGATGAGCACGACGGCGGGAGACATGAAGAACAGCCTCGACCTGATCGCCTCCGCTGCCACCTCGATCCTCCGCGTGGAGAGGGTCGTCATCCTCCTCAAGGAGCGCGGAGAGGAGCAGCTCGTCCTCCGGGCGAGTGCGGGGATCCCACGGGGGAGGCAGTTCGAAAAGTACCGCCAGGAGGTCCATGACACCGTCTTCGCCCAGATCATGGAAAGCGGCGAAGGGATGGTCGTTTCCGAGACGCGGGTCGGCCTCAACAGGAAGCTGTTGCGTCTCATGCGGCGGATCGACGTCAGGGGGTTCCTCGCCGCCCCCATCCGGGGGCCTTCCGGGGTCATCGGGGTGATGGCCGCTGCCTCACCCCTCGACCGGAGGAACCTCACCGATACCGATCTGAAGCTCCTTTCCGTGATGGCGAACTTCGCAGGGGTGGCGATCGAGAACGCCAACATGGTGGACCGGCTCCAGAGGAAGGCGAAGAAACTCACGGCGATCTTCCAGATCAGCAAGGCGCTGAACGAGGAGAGCGACCCGGCGGTTCTGTTCGAACTCATCATCGATCGCGCCACGGACCTGATGGGAGCCCCCAGCGGTTCCATGATCCTCATCGAGAGGCCTTCCGGCGTACTGCGCATCCAGGCGGAGCGAGGCCTCGGGCCGGAGGCCAAGGAGGAGATTCTCCTCAGGATCGGGGATGGGGTCACCGGGTGGGTGGCCAAGGAGGGGAAACCGGCGCTCCTCCTCGACGTGCAGAACGATTCCCGGTACGTCGAGGCGAACCCGAGCGTGCAGTCGGAACTTGCGGTCCCGATCAAGTGGGGAGACGAGGTGGTAGGCGTCCTGAACCTGGACCACTACAGCCGGTACGCTTTCTCGGAAGAGGACCAGGAATGCCTCACCGCCTTCGCGAACGTCGCCGCCGTGGCGCTTAAAAACGCGAAGGTGCTCGACGAAAGCGTGGAAGAGAAACCGTGACGGTCCAGCCGGCCGGCGCCAAAAGGTTTCCCCCGGGCCGCAATATTGATCATAATGAAAGGATGCGCGCTTTTTTCCCGAACGTGCGGGGTGACCAGTGGGAAACGCCGTAATCATCGCCAAGCCGTTGTGGCCCGTCCTCCGTCTGGCCGCCCGGTTCCTGGCGGATGACGGGTACCGGGTCGAGGAGACGTCCTCCTGGTCCAGGCTCCTGGACTCCGGGCTCTCGTGCAGTCGCCTGTCCGGCATCCTGCTGGGGGAGCACGGGAATACGATGGAAGAGCTCGAGGTCATACGACAGTTCCGGGAACGAAAGGGGGCCCAGGGCGTGCCCATCATTCTCATAGGGGGAATGAACGCCCTTCTCCGGGCCGGGAAGTTCCTGTCGTCCGGCGTGGACCTCGTGCTCCCCGCCGACATCCCCCCGGGGGACCTCGTTGAGCGGGCAAGGCCCTTCCTGCGATACGGCTCCCTGTACCAGTCGCTGTCGGAAGCCAACCGGGAGCTCCGCGAGCTCTCCATGCGGGACGACCTGACGGGGCTTCCCAACCGGAGGCAATTCTCCCGGGATCTTTCCCGGAACGTCGAAATGGCCCGCAGAATCGGCCGGTGCCTCTCGTGCATCATAGTGGACATCGACGACTTCAAGCGGATCAATGACGATTTCGGGCACCAGGAGGGAGACAGCGTGATACGGCAGTTCGGAAACGTGCTCGATATGGCGAAGCGGGCCTACGACACGGTGGCGCGGCTGGGGGGCGACGAGTTCGCCTGGCTTCTCATGGACGCCGACCCGGAACAGGCCCTTCACGCCGCAGGACGGGCGCTGCGGTTGGTGAACGAGAGCGTGTTCGAGGTCGCCGGGAAACCGGAGAAGCTCACGGCAACCTTCGGTGTATCCTCCCTCCTGCCGGGCGTGGAATTAAGCGCCGACGACCTTGTGGGGAACGCGGATCGGGCATTATACTGGGGGAAGGAAACGGGGAAGAACAGCATCCGGTTCTATCCGCCGAAGAAGGTGAAAAGCTGTGCAAAAACAGATAGTTACATATCCTGAGCCGTTCCTGGCGACGAAGGCGCTTCCCGTCCGTAGCGTGGACGGGAGGATCCGCGAACTGGTCCGGGACATGTTCGATACGATGTACGCCTCGAAAGGGATCGGGCTGTCGGCCCCGCAGATCGGTGTGGGGAAGCGCGTGATCGTGCTGGACATCTCCCCGGTGGAAGAGGAGATCAAGCCGTTCGCCCTTGTGAACCCCGAGATCGTCGGGAAACAGGGACAGGTCGAGGGGATGGAGGGGTGCCTGAGCGTCCCCGGCGTCGAGGGGATGGTCTGCCGGTACGAGTACGTCACTGTCCAGGGGAAGAACGAGAGCGGTGACCCGGTCACCATAGAAGCCAACGGCCTTTTGTCCCGCGTCCTGCAGCACGAAATCGATCACCTGGACGGTATTCTGTTCATCGACAGGCTCTCCTCCTCCACCGCCTCCGCCCAATAATGCAGCGAACCCGGGTGGTCTTCATGGGAACCCCGGAGTTCGCGGTTCCTTCGCTGGCCGCGCTTGCCCGCGTCGAGGAGATCACCCTCGTCGTCACGAACCCCGACCGCCCCGCCGGCCGCGGGCAGACGCTCACTGTTCCCCCGGTGAAGAGGGAAGCGCTTCGGCTCGGGTTCCCGGTGTTCCAGCCGGAGAAGGCCAGAAGCCCGGAGGCGGTGGCGCGGATCACCGCCGAGCGACCCGACCGGCTCGGCGTCGCCGCCTACGGGCAGCGCCGCCCCCCGCCGATCCTCGCTAGCCCGAAGATCGGGGGCATCACCGGGCACGCGTCCAGTCTCCCCCGGGACCGGGGGGCCGCGCCGATCAACT
>DAOUUI010000205.1 GCA_030668225.1 Deltaproteobacteria bacterium | reverse complement strand
GGACCGTTTCGGTCTGTGCGTGGAGGTTTCCGGGGAGAAGGAGATTTCGTTGCGGAAGCAGATCGTGGAGCGTGTTCTCTCGTTCGAGCGGGAGGAGCCGGAATTCCTCACGGAGTGGGGAAGGGATGACCGGCGGATCCGGCGCCAGGTGGAGGAGGGGCGAAACAGGCTGCACGACATCCCCATTCCCGACCGGATCCTGAAGACGGTGACCGAGACGGTCGTAACGCTTGGCGTGGCGGGACACCGGGGGGACATTGCGATCCTGAAGAGCGCGCGGGCATTCGCGGCTCTCAGGGGAGGGAGCGACCTCGCGGCGGGGGACCTGAAGGACGCCATCCGGCTCGCCCTGCCGCACCGTATTCCGAGGAGCGGGGTGAGCGACCGCGTCGTGCGCCACGTGGAGCGTCTTCTTTCGTGGGCGTTTCCCGGGGAGTTGCAGGAGGCGGACCGCGAGCCGGTCGTCCCCCTTCCCGACACGACCCACGGGATGAAGCGGGCGGGGGTCGTTTTCCGGACCCCGACCCACTCGGACGAGGAAATGGAACGGCAGGCGATCGAGCAGGCGATGGCGGCGAGAAGACGCAGCGAGCAGGCGGGGGCGTCGCGGGCGGCATCGCCGAATACGTGCGGCGACCCCGACTGCGACATCTGCCAGGGATTCGTCGAGGAAACCGTGATCACCCCTTCCGCGCCCTACCAGGTCCGCAAGATCGTCGTCCCGAAAGGGAGGAAGCTGCTCGACGCCACGGGGAAGCGAAGCCGGGCGAAAACCGCGAGCGCCCGCGGACGGTACGTGCGGAGCGGGCCGTGGAAAAAGGGGCGGGACGTCGCCATGGACGCCACCCTTTTCACCGCGGTGGTCAACGGGCACGTGGAGCGGCGGACGGGAAGGGTACGGGTCGAGGTCGAGGATCTGCGCGGGAAGAGGCGGGAGCGGAAGGTGGGGAACCTGATCCTCGTTCTTCTCGACGCCTCGGCGTCGATGGAGACCCAGAAGAGGATGGTAGCCACCAAGGGAGCGGTGCTGTCGCTTCTGCGCGATGCCTACGTGAAAAGGGACCGGGTGGGGCTCATCTCCTTCCGGGACACGGTGGCGGAGGTGGTGGTGCCGCCCACCGGCAGCGCTTCGATGGCCGCGATGCAGCTCACCTGGCTTGCCTCCGGCGGCACGACCCCTCTTTCCATCGGGCTGTTCGCCGCCGTCAAGACGCTCGAGGTCGAGCATGTCCGGGACCCCGGGCGCAAATCCCTGCTGGTGCTCATCACCGACGGGAGGGCGAACGTGGCGTACGTGGGGGGGGAACCGCTCGAGGAGGCGGTGCGGATGGGGAAGGTCATCCGCAAGATGGGAGTCACCTCGCTGGTCATCGACACGGACCGGATGATGATGGGGCCGGCGGCGCTTCGGGCCTCGATGGAGGCGACCGAGAAGGCGAAGAAGACGAAAGGGATCTTCTCCGGCGGGCCGGCAAAGACCGTCGCCGACGCGATGGGAGCGAAGTACCTCTCCCTTGCGGAGATGAGCCAGGCGGCTATCCTGGCGGCGATCCGCACGCGGTCGATCATCTAAAGGGGCGCCCGGGCGGGTTTTGTCCTGCGTGGTTTGACGAAGAAGGGGAGGAGCAAATGGACCCGAGAATGTCGATAGCCCGAAAGACGATCGAGGAACGGTACGGTCCGATCGGGACCGGGAACAAGGTGCTGTTTCTCCAGGGCGTCCCGATGTCGCTCAAGAAGGTTTCCCGGAAACTCATGATGCAGTACGAAGACCTGATCCCGATCGACGGCGGCACGCTACCCGACGGCCGCTGCTGGATCCGGTATTACGAGGGGGAGCAGCGCAAGGTCCTCGTCATCGAGTTCACCCCGGAGCTCGACATCGTGGGGGAGAACGGGGCCGACATCATGGACTGGCTCGGGGAGGACTATTTCCGGATCCACTGGCGGGTATTCTGTCCCGCGGGCGGGGAGGAGTGGCTGGGCGCCGACCTGGTGCTGGGAAAGAAGGAGGGTTAAGGTGCGTCTTTTTCCGTTCAGCGCGATCGTCGGTCAGGATCTGTTGAAGAAGGGTCTGCTGGTGAACGCGGTGGACCCCTCGATCGGCGGTGTTCTGATCCGCGGGGAGAAGGGGACGGGGAAGACGACGGCGGTACGTGCGT
>DAOUUI010000060.1 GCA_030668225.1 Deltaproteobacteria bacterium | reverse complement strand
GTTCTCGCCAAGCGTGTAGGCGAACTGCACGCAGCCCTTCTTTCCCGCCTGTCCCAGGAGCCCGACAAACAGCTTTTCCTGGGGATCGCCCGCGACAAGTTTCTGTACCTGAACCAGTTTGTCGGGGAAAAGCAGGATCTGGTCTGCCGTCTGACGGAAAACCTCTATCTCCGGCAGGTGGCAACGGTGGGATTCGACCCCGCCGTTACACCGGATGGCCTGCTGGCGATGTTCCGCTACCTCCACGAGTCGAAAGAACACGAGGCGCCGTCCTCCCCCAAGCAGTTTCTCCGGGACAGCGGGATCCGGGGCATCTCCCTCTCCCCGTACAACTACAAGGAATTGCTCTCCCGAAAGATCGTGGATCCCGATGCCACCGGGGAACCGACCGAGAACCGCGAGCAGGAACTGTGGCGCCTGCTGCTCACCTCCGACTCCACCGACCGAGGCGATGAGGTGAAAATCATGGGGGAACTTTCCGACACCCCGACACTTCTCAGTGCGATCCTTCGGCGCGCGAAAGAAGCGGAGAGCCGGGGGGACTCCCCGGACACGGAGAAAGCGGCAGTATCGGGGGAGGTGTTGCGGAAAGTCGTGGGCCGTCTCTCGAGTTTTGTCCGGGAGCTTCCGGAGGACCGGAAAAAGGATGTTCTCTCCTCCATCGATTCCGGGCTTACCGGGCCGGGACCCGGTGGAACGGAGGGGGACGGCGCCTACGACCTCCTCGTCGCCCGCTCCCTGACGGACGGACATTCCAACGAAGAGTTCCTCGGTCTCGTCGCAACCCTGGTCTCCATCGAGGGGAAAGGGGGGGAGAGGCTTCGAAAATCCTTCGCCACCCTTGCCGTCGAGCGCAACAAGGGGAATCTCCTCCTTTCCCACGTCGGGGAGCAGGTGCGGGAGAACAAGAAGATCAATGACTATTACGCACAGAAAACGTGGGAGGCGGTCGAAAAGCTCATCCTCTCCCGGGGGGAGGAAAAATATATCAAGGATGACCATCATCGTTTCCTCGAGGATCTCTCCACGATCCGGAAACCGTATCTCGAGCGGATCGGAACGAAGACGCCCGACGACCTGGGGGTCCTGAAGGCGTTCGGGGAAGAGGAGGGCCGAAGGAGAATCCTTCTCGTTCTTCTTGACCTGTTGCGGAACGAGAACCAGGAGGAGGATTTCCACGACATCCTCGAGGATTTCCGGACGGCCATTCCCAACCTTATCTCCCTGAAGGACTTTTCCACCCTGCATACGGTTATGCTGGGGCTGGAATCGATCTCCACGACCACGCGTACGGAGTGGCAGGATGCCATACGGGGTATCCTTCATGCGACCGATTTCGGGAACATCGGGGACCTCTACATTTCCACGGAGATCGCAGACGACGACGCCGGAAAGATCGTGGACCTCCTGAAAAGATTCGGGGCGGTCGCCGCGACGCCACTCCTGGACGGATTGCTCCTGGAACCGGAGGCGTTCCGGCGCCGTGCCCTGATCAAGCTTCTTACCACCCTTGGGCCCTCCGTCGTCCCGGAAGCCCAGAGCCGTCTGTCGCACCCGAAATGGTATTTCGCGCGGAACCTCTGTCTCATCCTGGGCGATATCGGCGACCGGCGGGCCGTGGCGGATCTGCTGCAAGCGGCCTCCCACGTCGACCACCGTGTGAAGCGGGAAGCAATCGTGGCAATCGGGAAGCTGGCAGCACCCGAGGCCGTTCCCGGCCTGGGGAAGATTCTGGTCGATGAGAGCTTCTTCTCCTCGAAAAAGGACGACCAGATCCGGATCGACGCGGCAAGCGCGCTGTACCGGATCGGCGGGACGGAGGCCATCGCCTTCCTGCACCGGGGGAAAAAATCCAGAAGGCAGGCAGTGCGAACGCATTGCGAAGGGCTGCTTCGCAACGTGATGGAGGCCGGATGAAAGACCGGAAGGATCTTTTCGGCGTGGTCCTGGACCTCGCCCAGGTGATCCAGGCGTCGGCGATCTACCCGGAACACCATCAGCGGGTCCAGCTGCTGCTCTCCCGCCTCCACGACCGGATCCGCCGCGTGTCGTCGAACGTCGGCACCATCCACATCGGCATCGTCGGCAGCCGCTTCGTCGTCGACGAGTTCCCCTTCCTGGAGATGAACCCCGCGCTGGAGAAACTCCTCAAGGACATCCATGAGAAGGGAATCGAGAAGATCTCCATCAAGGAGGGGCTGACGTCCGGCGAACTGAAGCGATTCGTCTATTTTCTCGCCACGGGGAAGGACGACGCACGGGGAGCGAGATTCGAGGCCATCGACTACGGGATCATCCAGGCCATCAAAAGCAAGGACGGAGCGGAGGTGGGAGAGTCAACCCTCTCCCGATCGCATATCCTGTACGGAGCGACCGAAGTGCTGAAGGCCCTTCTCAAGTCCCTGGCGCAGGGGGAAAGCGGAGCATCGGTGTCCAGTGCCCAGGAGATCGTCGCCAGCATCATGCAGGGAATCCGCCAGGACGCACACCTGTTTCATCGCCTCATGCAGATGCAATCCCACGACGACTACACGGTGACGCACTCTCTTAACGTCTCCGCGATCGTCGTGGCCCAGGCCACCGCCCTCGGCCTGCCGGAAAACCGGCTCCAGGAGATCGGTCTTGCCGCCATGCTTCATGACATCGGGAAGGAGAAGGTCCCTTCCGAGATCCTGCAGAAACCGGGGAAGATCAATTCCCAGGAATTCGCCAAGATGGCGGAGCACCCCGTGGCGGGCGCCAAAGTGCTGCGAAAGATGGACTGCGGCTCCGACCTCCCCGTGGTCGTCTCTTTCGAACACCACATCAAGTACGACGGGTCCGGGTACCCCAAGAAATCATCGAAGAGGCAACTGCACCCCGTCTCCTACATGACACAGATCGCCGACGTGTACGACGCCCTTCGGACATACCGGCCGTACCGGGAGAGTCTGGACATCAAGACGACGCTTTCGATCATGGAAAAGGGTCGGGGGACGGAGTTCGAGCCGAGGCTCTACGACAATTTCCTTCGGACCGTGCTCGCCGATCAGGCGGGCGCGGGGGCGTAGACGCTCTCGGCCTCGGCGATCAGGCGGTCGATCAGTTCCTGGACCGTGGGGACATCCTTGATCTTCCATACGTTCTCCCCGGAGAACACCAACCCTTCCTCCGTGTTCCCATCCCGGGACATTTCCAGCCGGTCGACGATGCAGAACGTATGGTCGCAGTTCTTCAGGCAGCCCCGCTTGCACTCGCCGTCGTAGAGGTTCTCCCCCGCAAACAGCCGGTTCAGAAAGCGGTTCCGGATGGCCCGTCCGGGGAGGCCTACGGGGGAGTGCATCATGGAGATGTCCTCCTTCTTCGCGTTCAGGTAGGCGTTCTTGAAGGAATCCGAGACATCGCACTCCTTTGTCAGGACAAACCGCGTCGCCATCTGGACGCCGTCCGCCCCGTACTGCCCCATCATCTCGGCGATCTCATAACCGTCCGTGATCCCGCCCGCGGCGATCAGGGGTACCTTCTTCACGATTTTCCGGATTTCCGGGAAGAGCTCGCGCAGCGGCCTGTCGGTCCCGAGGTGCCCCCCCGCCTCCTTCGCCTCGACCACGATGGCGTCCGCTCCGCATCTCTCGGCAAGCTTGGCGAATTCGGGCGAGGAGACGATGGAAACGATCGGGACGTTGTGGTCCTTCCCGATCTTGAAAACGTCGCGGGAGAACCCGGCCCCGGTGACGATCATGTCCACCCCGGCCTCGATCGACGCCATCACGGCCTCCATGAACTGGCGGATGGCGAACATGATGTTGACGGCGACGATCCCGCGGGTCATCTGCTTCGCCCGGCGGATGTCCTCTTTCAGTTCCTCGATCGGGAGGCCCGATCCTCCGATCGTCCCGATGCCCCCGCACTCGGCCACCACCGCGGCAAGCGACGAGGTCGATACGCGCACGGACATCCCCCCCTGGACCACCGGGATCCGCGCAGTATACTGTCCGATCGTAAGCTCCGGAAGTTTCACCTGTCCCCCTCAGATATAATGTTCCATTCTAACGGGAAAAGTTTGCCTTTGTAAATTCCTCGAGTGCAGATTCCGTATAGCGCGAAAAACGGCCCTCCCACGCCAAACACGGAAGTGGAATCGAAAAATCAGGATACTGGTATAATACCGCAAATTATGGATCTTCCCGATGGGGAGGAAAGGGAGAGAGCCATGCGGCGCCCCTCTCCGGTGCGCGATGCGGTATAAGGCAGGACAGGTCGGAAGGGTCGTGCTCGCCCGGTTCGACCACGGGGAGCAGGTCGTGCCTGCACTCGCCGGCCTCTGCGAGAAGGAAGGGATCTCCTCGGGGTGGTTCTTCCTTTTCGGGGCGATCCGGAACGGCAGGATGGTGACCGGGCCCCGGGAAGCCTCTCTTCCCCCGGAGCCCGTCTGGCAGGATTTCACGAATCCGCATGAGATCGTGGGGATGGGAAGCATCGCGTCGGGCGACGGCCCCCCTTCGATCCACCTGCACTCCTCCCTCGGGAGGGGGAAGGAGGTCCTGACCGGTTGCATCCGGAAGGAAGGCGAGGTGTTCATCGTGATCGAGGCGATGATTCTCGAAGTGCTGGGCGTCCGCGCCACAAGGTCCCCGGACGAACGATCCGGACTGGAGCTTCTGACCGTTGAGTAGCGAATTCGCCGTCCGGCCGCTGCGTAGCGGCAGTTCCGGGAACCTCATGCTCGTGGAGCACGACGGTACGGTTCTCCTGGTGGACGCCGGGCTGCCCTCCCAGCGGGGGCTCGTCCGGGCTCTCTCCGAAGCCGGGTACACCTGGGAGGATATCGACGCCGTGCTGGTCTCCCACCTCCACGGAGACCATATCCACCCGTCCGCCGTCGCCTGCTGCGCCCGCCACGAAGTCCCGATCCTCCTGCACGAAAAGAACGTCCGTCCGTTTTCCCGCCGGTTCCTGTCCCGGTCCGCCCTGTCGGGGCCGGTTTGCACCTTCGACGCGAAGGAGTTCTCCGTCGGGGCCATCCGCGTCCGCCCCTTTCCCGTGCCCCACGACGCGGAAGGGGTGACCTGCGGCTTTCTCCTCACCGGACGGGCGGCGGAACGGGAGGTCCGCGTCGCCGTCGCAACCGACCTGGGCACCGGCGGGAACGGGCTTTTCGAGGAATTCGTCGACAGCGACCTCATCCTGATCGAGTCGAATTACGATGCGGGAATGCTCGCGGGAAGCCACCGCCAGCACCGGACGAGGGTGGACTCCGAAGTGGGGCACCTCTCCAACAAGCAGGCGGGAACGTTCCTCGCCCGGGTGATGCTCGAAAGCCGGACCCTGCCGCAGGCGGTCGTGCTCTGCCACCTGAGCGCGGACCACAACACTCCGGCAAAGGCGGTCGGGACGGTGCAGGACATCCTCTCCCGTTACGGATTCGGCCACGTTCCCGTCCACGCAGCCCGCCGGCACGGGCCGTCACCCCGATTCTTCGCCGTGGGCATGCCGGGGCGATGACTATATACTCGGGGAGAAATGTCCCACGGGTTTCAAGGGGGTCCCGATGAGGAAATTCCTGTGTCTCGCCGTCTCGTTGGCGTTCCTTTCGGCGGTCTATCCTGGCTGCGCCGGGGTGGAACAGACCACGCGCGACAGACCGAAGACGACCATCGGAGCCGGAGCCGGCGTCCTGGGGGGCGCCGTTGTCGGGGGCCTCATCGGGGGGAAAAAGGGTGCGCTGATCGGCGGTCTCCTGGGGGGGCTGGCAGGCGGCGCATTCGGGCATTACCTCGATGAGCAGGAGAAGGACCGCGCACAGACCAGCAAGGAGTACGGCTATTCGCCCGCCCAGGGGACCCGGCTCAAGATGGAAACGGTCCGGGCCAACCCCGCCACCCTCTCCCCCGGAGAAACGGTGGACATCAACATGACCTACGCGGTCCTCACCCCCTCCGAAAACGAGCAAGCCCTTGTCAGGGAGACCCGGGAGATCCTCCTCAATGGCAAATCGGTGGGGAAGACGTCGATCGATATCTCCCGCGAGGGGGGGACCTGGAAGAGCACGGTCCCGATCACCCTGCCGGCCAACGCGACCCCGGGACAATACCACGTCAGAGCATCGATCGAGTCCCCAACCGCCGGGTCGGACCACCTGGAAACGTTCTTCCAGGTCCAGCCGTAACGCGTTTCCGAATTCTTACCTTTCAAGCGGGGGTATCATGCCGAAGGATCAGCCGATGGAAATTCAGGTCACGCTGCCCGAACAATTAAGAGGCGGCTCGTATTCGAACAACATGATCGTCACGCACACGAAAGAGGAGTTCCTGCTCGATTTCCTCCTGGTCGCCCCGCCGTCCGGCACCGTGGTCTCCCGGATCATCCTGAGCCCGGGGCACATCAAGCGGGTCGTGGCCGCCCTTCAGGAGAACATCGCCAAGTACGAAGCCATGCACGGCTTCATCCAGGCCGCGGAGGAGCCAAAGGGGAAGATCGGCATCAATTAGCCGTCGCTCCCGCCTCCCCGCTTCCCTCTCGCCTTTTCGGGGGAGGATCCCTGTCCGATACATTACAATGAACAACATGGCCGGAACCGTGCGCAAAGAGGATATCCAGCGGCTTGTGGAGGCGCGGCACTGGGACCCTTTCTCCGTTCTCGGGCCGCACGTCGTCTCGCGCAGGACGGGGAAAGCGGTTGCCATCCGTGCGATCCTTCCCGACGCCGCCCATGCTTTCGTGCTCGCGCTGACCGACGGACAGGAGCGCCGCACGGAGATGGATCGGCTGCATCCCGCAGGCATCTTCGAGGCGGTCTTCCCCGGCAGGGAGGCCTCCTTCCCCTACAGGATCGAGATCGAAAACGACGAGGGGCGTTGCTGGCAGCAGGAAGACCCATACGCCTTCGACTGCGTCCTCTCCGACTTCGACATTCATCTGCTCGGGGAAGGGACCCATCTCGAGCTGTACCGGAAGCTCGGGAGCCACCTGGCGGTGATGGGGGGGGTGCCCGGGGTCTCCTTCGCGGTGTGGGCCCCCAACGCCGAGCGTGTGTCCGTGGTGGGGGACTTCAACCACTGGGACGGCCGCCGGCACCCGATGCGCAACCGGGGGGAATGCGGCATCTGGGAGATGTTCCTCCCCGGCCTGGGAGAGGGGGAGATCTACAAGTATGAGATCCGCTCCCGGGATACGGGGGATCTGTTCCTCAAGGCCGACCCCCATGCCTTCCGGTACGAGCACCCCCCGCGGACGGGCTCGATCGTTTGCGACATCGACGGATACTCCTGGGGGGACGACGAGTGGATGGCCCGCAGGCGCACGGGGAATCTTCTGGAGGAGCCCATCGCGGTCTACGAAGTCCACCTCGGGTCGTGGAAGCGGAAGGAAGGGGAGAGCCCCGGCTATCTTTCGTACCGGGAACTGGCGGACGATCTCGTCCCCTACGTCCGGGAGATGGGGTACACGCACATCGAGCTTCTCCCCATCACGGAGCATCCTTTTGACGGCTCCTGGGGGTATCAATCGCTTGGGTCTTTCGCCCCTACCTCCCGCCACGGCCCCCCGCACGACTTCATGGCCTTCGTTAACCGTTGCCACCGGGAGGGGATCGGGGTCCTCCTCGACTGGGTACCCGCCCATTTCCCGAAGGACGCCCACGGGCTCGCAACTTTCGACGGGACGCACCTCTACGAGCACGCGGACCCGAGGAAGAGGGAGCACCGGGACTGGGGGACCTTGATCTTCAACTACGGCCGCCGGGAGGTGGCCAACTTCCTCCTCTCGAGCGCCCTGTTCTGGCTGGAGAAATACCATATCGACGGCCTGCGCGTGGACGCGGTGGCCTCCATGCTCTACCTCGACTATTCGAGAAACCCCGGGGAATGGATCCCGAACGAGTTCGGCGGGAACGAGAACCTGGAGGCGATCGCCTTCCTGCGGCGGATGAACGAGATCGTGCATGCCCGGTACCCGGGGGCGATGACGGTCGCGGAGGAGTCGACCGCCTGGCCCGCCGTCTCCCGCCCGGTCTACCTGGGGGGCTTGGGGTTCACCCTCAAGTGGAACATGGGGTGGATGCACGACATGCTGGAATTCATCAAGAAATCTCCGATCCACCGCAAATTCCATTTCGGAACGCTCACCTTCGCTCTCCTCTACGCGTTCCACGAGAACTTCGTCCTGCCCTTCTCCCACGACGAGGTCGTCCACATGAAGCGCGCCATGCTGGACAAGATGCCGGAAGCCGACCTCTGGGAGAAGTTCGCGAACCTGCGGCTCCTCTACGCCTACATGTACGGCCACCCCGGGAAGAAGCTCCTCTTCATGGGTGGCGAGTTCGGCCAGTGGGAAGAGTGGAACCATGACCGCTCCCTGCAGTGGGACCTCCTTCAATGGGACTCCCACCGGGGAATCCAAACGTTCCTGCGGGACCTGAACGGGCTGTACCGGGAATGCCCCCCTCTCCACGAGATCGACTTCCGCCCGGAGGGATTCGAGTGGATCGATTTCCACGACGTGGACAGCAGCGTCGTTTCCTTCCTGCGCCGGGGAAAGGATCCCGCCGACATTCTCGTCTGTGTCTTCAACTTCACCCCGGTGGTCCGTGAGCCGTACAGGATCGGCGTGCCCGCCCCCGGGTTCTACCGCGAGGTGATCAACAGCGACACGGCGAAGTACGGCGGCAGCAACGTGGGCAACGGCCAAGGGGTCCAGGCGGAAGACGTACCGTGGATGGGCCGGCCGTTCTCTCTCTCTCTCTCGATCCCTCCGTTGGGGGCCCTGTATCTTCGGCCCGAGGAAACCATGGACCTTCGCCCGCCCCGATGAGAACGGCGGTCCCGCCCGAAATCCAGCCGGTGCACGCCTCCACCTTCCAGGCGCTCCGGCACCGGAACTTCCGGCTCTGGTTCTTCGGCCAGCTCACCTCTCTCGTCGGGACGTGGATGCAGACGATCGCCCAGAACTGGCTTGTGTATCAGCTCACCGGGTCGGCGTGGGACCTGGGGCTCTTGAACTTCGTAGGCGCGATCCCCCTGGTCCCCCTCACGCTGCACGCGGGGGCAATCGCCGACCGGTTTTCCAAGCGGCGCATCATCTTCCTGACGCAGGCGTCGATGATGGCCCTGGCCTTCGTCCTCGCCATCCTCTGTGCAACCGGCCTGGTCAGGCTCTGGCATGTGCTCGCGCTCGCCTTTCTTCTGGGAGCGGTCCAGGCGATCGACATCCCCGCGCGGCAGGCCTTTGTCATCGAGCTCGTCGGGAGGGAGGACCTGGCCAACGCCATCGCGCTCAACTCCGGGACGTTCCACGGCGCCCGCGTCATCGGCCCGGCGGTGGCCGGGATCCTCGTGGCCACGCTCGGCGTATCGGGCGCCTTTTTCTTAAACGGGGTGAGTTTTCTCGCGGTCCTGGGAGCGCTGTTCATGATGGACGCAACGCGGATCCAACGGGCGGAGACGGACGACAAGAGCGGAACGGACCTGTGGGGAGGAGCCCGGTACATTGCCGGGAACCGGACGCCGAGCGCCATCGTACTCCTCATCTCCCTGACGGCCTTCCTGGCGGTGCCTTATTACGTCCTCGTTCCGATCTTCGCCAAGGAGGTGCTGGGCGGCGGGGCGGGCATGTACGGGGGACTGATGTCGGCCGCGGGGGTGGGGGCCGTGCTGGGGGCGCTCTACGTCGCGTCGGGAGGGGCCGTGCGCAGGAAGGGGACGCTGCTCACCGCGGGAAGCCTCTCCCTCCCCGTCCTTCTTCTGGCCTTCTCCCTTTCCCGCAGCTACCCGGGGGCGATATTTCTCCTGGCCGCCATCGGGTTCGCCTTCGTCATCCTGAACGCCCCCGCGAACTCCCTGCTTCAGTCGCTCGTCCCCGACCACTTGCGCGGCAGGGTCCTGGCCATTTACGTCTCCCTGTTCCTCGGGCTGATGCGACTCGGCGGTCTCCTGGTCGGGCTGCTCGCCCAGGTCACGTCCGCCACCACGGCACTGGCGATCACCGGGACCGGAAGCCTCGTGGCGAGCCTGCTCGTGTTACGCAAGTTCCCCGAACTTCGCCGGATGGAATAGCGCCCCGCATTGCGGGGGACACGCCTGATTCATCTCCGGCTAAGAACAGGGACGTTCCTAAGAACTCTTTCTTCCCTGCGGTTGCTGCGTTCTGTACCGTGGACCCAAGGCGCAGCGGGGGGTTCCGCGGAGCGGGGGGACATTCCTATATCGAGTTGTACGTTGAGGAGTGTCCCCCGCACATCAGGCGTGTCCCCCCCCACGGAGCGCTAGTTTTCCTGGGGGGCCTTCGCGAACTCCTTCCACGCCGGGAGGATTTTTAATAAGACCGCCAGGATGACCAGGGGCATCGCAAGCAGGCCGAGGGCGTAGAGCAACCCCTCGATCCCGCCGAACTCCATCTTGTAGGTGGTCAGTCCCCGGAAGCTCTTCGAGAACATCTGCCCGCCGATCACGACGTTCCACCGGGTGGCGAAGATCCCGCCCTGGATCAGGATCAGGGAGACGAAGTAGAGCATCTTCCGGAGCTCCTCGCTCTCCCGGAACTGCCGGAAGATCTTGATGGCGGAGAGGATCGCCAGGGGAAAGAGCATCCCCATGAGGACCTGGACGATGACCAGGCTGAAGAAAATCTTGTTCATGACCAGTTCGCCGAGGATCTTGATCTCCTCCTCGCTCTGGTAGATCCGGTGGATGAAGTCGACGAACTCCAGGGAGAAGTCGACGATGACGGCATAGAAGAGGAAGGACATCCCCTTGTCGACGCACTTCATGTCGATCTTCCCCCCCATCAAGGGGTAGATGACCATGTAGAGGAGGATCACCAGCGCGATCCCGGAGACGATCGCGGAGAACAGGAAGACGATCGGCATGAGGACGGAGCTCCACCACGGGTTCGCCTTGATCGACCCGAAGATGAAACCGACGTACCCGTGGAGGAGGAACGCCGAGGGGATCCCGATGATGGTGATGACCTTGAGCGCCTTGTTGTCGAACCGGAGGGCTTCCTCGCTTACGTCCTTCGAAAAGAGAGAGAGGACCCGGTGGATGTGTCTCATCAGCCCCGTCTCCTCCTGCGCCCACACGATCATGTCCTTCCGGTAGTCGAACCAGATCTCGACCAGGAGCACCACCATGAGGTACCAGGCGTAGACGAAGCCGAACATCGCCATCGCGGAGCTCGTCTGCGGGGTCAGGAAGATCTCGTAGGCCCGGAACGGATGGCCCAGGTGCGACACCAGCGACAGCGGAGCGACGAGGAGGAAGGCGAGCGCCGTGAGGAGGGCGAGCCGGTAGAGGGGCTGGACCTCCTTGACGTTGAAGACCTTGACGAGCGAGGCCAGGATGAACGCCCCCGCGACGATCCCGGTGATGTACGGGTACACGACGATGAGGATCCCCCAGTGTACCTCGATCTCGTTGGGGTAGATGTACCCCGTGACCTGCGGCAGAAGCTCGCGCAGCTTTTCCATCATGGCCGGATTCATCGCACTTCTCCGTCGATATTAGCGT
>DAOUUI010000149.1 GCA_030668225.1 Deltaproteobacteria bacterium | reverse complement strand
GCCGGGGCCTCCGGGAAACGGCTCCCGCCATTGCTAAGTTCTTCCTGAATTCAGTGCTCCGTGTGCTTGATAGTGTAACATCCTTCGGCGGGGCCAATACCAGGGGCGGAAAAAATTGCGTCAGGCATCGGAACGGGGCTCGCTTAAAAATACGATAATGTCCAGTTTCTCCGGGCCGTGGACCCCGATCGCAAGCGTAAGCTCGATGTCCGCCGTCCGGCTGGGGCCCGTGACCAGGGTAATGTTCGTCGGCAGTCTTTCCGTGAAGGATGCGAAGCATTCGTCAAGCGTGGCGAAAATCCTTTCGCGGGAAACGATCGCCACGTGGTGGGAGGGGAGCAGTCCCGCCTGGACCGCCCTCCCGCCGGAGCTTACGCAGACCAGGCTTCCCGTCTCGGCGATGGCCCCGTACACCTCTTCCACGGTCGCCGTTGCGCTTGCATAATCCGCCGCGCGACATGGCAGGGCCGCCGCCGCCGCCTTTTCCTTATCCGTCAACCCCGGGCAGAACACCGGAACGGTACCGGGCACGATCTCGGACAGGACGCGGCGCAAACCCGGTGCGTCGGACACGGCATGTGTTCCCGCAGCGGCATTTTCTGCGTTCGTAAGGAACCGGCGGAGAAGGTCGGGGGAGGTCATGGCACCCGCCGGTGGAACGGAACTTTCGCGGGGCCGGGAAGGCGGCCTGCGACGTCCTTGCCGCCGAATGCCCGCACCAGCGGCCAGAAGGTGCGTGACAGGAACTGCCCTGCCGAGAACAGCGACGGGGATGCCGCAACCTTCCCGAAAACGCGCATTCCCCGTTTCTCCATCGGCCTGGAGAATCCTTCCCGCACCCTGCGCTCCCGCAACTTGAGGACAAGGTCCACCAGGGGAATCCGGACGGGGCATACCTCGTCGCACGCCCCGCAAAGCGTGGATGCGTCCACGAGGGGGTGGGATTTGGCCATCCCGGTCAAAAGCGTCGTGAGGACGATCCCCATGGGTCCCGGGTACGTCCATCCGTACGAGTGTCCCCCCACCGTCCGGTAGACGGGGCAGACGTTCATGCAGGCGCCGCAGCGGATGCACTTGAG
The DNA here is from genome assembly GCA_030668225.1 of Deltaproteobacteria bacterium. GTDB lineage: Bacteria > Desulfobacterota > Deferrimicrobia > Deferrimicrobiales > Deferrimicrobiaceae > CSP1-8. Next base: position 2,918 of record DAOUUI010000149.1, on the reverse strand, counting down.
GATCTCCCGGCATTCTCCGGAGAGGATCTCCGCCCGGCCGTTGTCGAGCAGAACGATGTGGAGCTCCTTCGCCCCCGTCGCCTCCCCGGGCTTCCTCGTCCCGGTGATCACCGAGACGTAACTGGTGATCGACTGCCCCGTCGCCGATCGCGGGAGCAGGCGGATGAACGTCGGCAGGTCGGCAAGGGAAGGAATCATCTTCTCGAGGGACAGGATCGCGATGTGCAACGGCGGGACCGTCGTCACCATCCGGCCGTTCCCCTCGTTGGTGAACAGGACGAGGCTCCCCGACGCCGCCGCGGCGAAGTTGGCCCCCGAAAGGCCGGCATCCGCGGTCAGGAACTTTTCCCGGATGGTCCTGCGGGCGATCTTCGTCAGCACCTGCGGGTCTTCGGTATATTCGACCCCGAGCTTCTCGGCGAAGAGCCTTCCCACCTGCTGGCGGTTCTTGTGGATCGCCGGGACGATGATGTGGGAAGGGGTCTCGCCCACGAGCTGGATGATGTATTCCCCGAGATCCGTCTCCAGCACTTCCAGCCCCTCCTTTTCCAGGTGGGCGTTGAGGTGGATCTCCTCGGAGACCATCGACTTGCTCTTGACCACGGTTTTTGCGCCGCGGTCCGTAAGGATCCGGGCGATGATCTCCCGGGCGGCGGCCGCATCCTTTGCCCGGTGTACCGTCGCACCGGCCCTCGTCGCCCGGGACGCAAACATCTCCTCGTATTCCTGCAGTCGGTCCAGGACCTGCATCCGGAGCGCGGAGGCCTTGTCGCGAAGCGCCTCCAGGTCGGCGACGGGTGCGAAGGCGTCGGCCCGCTTGGCACCGAAGGTGTCGGCGGCCTGTCGCATCGCGGCACGCAAGGGGGCGTCCTTAATGGCCCTTGCCGCGTTGGCGCGAAAGGTGAGGCTCGTCTGGACGTCGCTCATAATTCCTCCGCCAGAACTTGTGCGATGTGTCTTACCTGCACGGGGTTCGCCCGTTTATTCATCGCGTCCCCTATGTTCATCAGGCACCCGGCGTCGCAGCCGGTCACCGTGTCCGCCCCGGTGGCCACGATGGAATCGGCTTTTTCCTCCGCCAGGGCGCACGAGATCTCGGGAAGCTTTGCCATGAACGTCCCGCCGAACCCGCAACATCGGGTGGCGTCGGGCATCGGAATGAACCGAACCCCTTTCATCGACTGCAACAGGATCAGCGGCTCGTCGCGGACGCCAAGGGACCGGGCGAGGTGGCAGGAGGAATGATAGGTAACGGTCCCCTTGCCTGCGAGCCCCGACTCGTGAGCGCGCAAGAACCGGACGAGGAACTGGCTCAACTCGTAGATCCGTCCCGCCGCCCGTTCTGCCTTCGCGTGCATGACCGGATCGGTACGGAACAGGTCCGGGTAGTGGTGCTTGACCATGGCCGCGCAGGAACCGGATGGCGTGACGATCGGGGCGTCGCCGTCAAAGACCGACAGGAAATGCGCGGCGGCTGCCCGGGCATCGTCTGCGTACCCCGCGTTGAACGCCGGCTGGCCGCAGCAGGTCTGTCCCCTGGGGAAGACGGCGGTAACGCCGAACCTCCGGAAAAGCTTGAGCGTGGCCTCCCCCACCTCCGGGAAGAAGGAATCCACGAGACAGGTGCCGAACAGTTGGACGCGCATATCGGTCTCCCCGGCCCCCTATGCCTTCCTCGCCGCGCACCGGTCGACCAGGTAGGCGATGGACTGGTACGACAGGCCGCTTCGGAGGGAGAGCCCGATCTCGCAGGCGCGGCTGCTGGAATACCCGGATCGGCATCCGGCAGGCAGGCCCTCACGGAGCGCCGAAAGCGCCGATTCGTTGAGCTCAGGGAAGAAAAAGATCCGGTCGCCGGCAACCCCGCAGCACCCCACCCGATCGGGGACCACCACCGTTTCCGCGCACGCGCCCGCCACCGCGAGGAACTTCTCCCGGAGACCCAACTTGATCGAGCTGCACGGTACGTGCACGGCGATCGTCTCCGGGATTTTCGTAAACTCCAGGGCATCCAGGAGGAACGAATGGATGAACTCCACCGGCTCGTAGATCCGCAGGCGCGGGTCCGGGTTCTGCTTCACCGTGTAGAGGCACGGGCTCGTGTCGAAGAGCACCGGGTATTCTCCGTCCCGGCTGCATGCCAGTAGGGCCGCTTCGAGCTCCCGGCGCTTCTGCTCGGCCTCCTCGAAAAACCCCTTGCTCCCGAACGGCATGCCGCAGCACAGGCCGGCCATGCCGGGGGGGTAGACGATTTCGTACCCGCCCTTCTCGAGCAGCGAGCAGATGGCCTCGAAGAGGGCGCGTTGGTCCGGGTCCCCCGGGGAAGGCCCCATGGTCCGCACGATGCAGCTGGGGAAATAGACCACCTTGCGGGCGGAGCCGTTGGAGGCGTTCCGGAACGTTCGTGCCGGGGCCGCGTTCGGCATGCGGGAATTCCAAAGGGGAAGCCGGTCCCCCGAAAGGGCCCTTGCCCCCCCCGCCACGGAGCCCAAGGCGCGTTCCCCGAGCACCGCCCGTGCCGCTCCCAACGCGGCAAGACCCCCCCGGACCCCGGCGGTGACCGTTGCGTAGTGGCCGGCGGCCCACCGGGCCGCGGATTGGCCGAATCGGCCTTTTTGCAGGGACCGAAGCTCCTTCGTGTGTTCCCCCGTATTGATCGACACGGGGCATGTCGTGGCGCACAATCCGTCCGTCGCGCACGTCTGCTCGCCCAGGTAGCGGTAATCGGCCTCGAATCGGGCAAGGGCCCGCCCGTCGCCTCGGACGGCACGCAACCGGGAGATTTCCCGCTGGATGACGATGCGCTGACGCGGCGTCGTTGTGAGGTCCTTGGAGGGACACACGACCTCGCAGAACCCGCATTCGGTGCATTTGTCGATGATCTCGTGCGCCTTGGGCAGGGGCTTTAAGTCTTCCAG
>DAOUUI010000208.1 GCA_030668225.1 Deltaproteobacteria bacterium | reverse complement strand
CAACCCGATGAGGAGTAAGCGCCGAGCAACCAATGTCTCACCCCTTTCCTCTTCTCATCCGGGGATGGAAAAATGTAAGCCGTGCAAGGTAAATCCTTCCGCGCTCTAACGCTTCCCCTTCTTGCTCTAACGTTTCCCCTCCTCCGGCCACGGAATGGCCGGTGATTTCTTATACTTTATTCGCCTTATACAAGGATGTTCGGTATGATGGATCCGTTTCACAAAAACAGCAATACTTGCCTATCCCTTACGCCTATCGGCCTTGACCGTTCGAGGATAGGTCCCGGGACACGGCCCGGCAGAAGGCCATCGCGAGGGCGTCGGAGGCATCGGGAGGGACGGGCTCCCGGATGCCGAGAAGGCGGCACACCATCCCGCCGACCTGCTCCTTGGGGGCGGCGCCGAAACCGGTAGCGGACAACTTGATCTCCTTGGCGCTGTATTCGTGGACGGCCAGTCTGTGGGTCCGACACGTGACGATGACCGCGCCCAGCGCCTGCCCGAGCTTCAAGGCGGATGCGGCGTTCTTTGCGAGAAAGACCTTCTCCACGACGGCCTCCGTCGGGCGATGGAGGCGGATGATTTCGGACAGCGTATCGTGGATCTTGTGGAGACGGTCGGGGAAGGAATCGGTCGACTCCGTGCGGATGACGCCCCAGGCAACCGGGGAGAGATCGTTTCCGCGAACGTCGAGAATTCCGTAGCCCGTCCGCCTGGAACCGGGGTCGATCCCGAGGATACGCCGAGGGCTCACCCGCCGAACGCCTCCATCGCCTCGTCGGAGATGTCGAAATTCGCCCAGACGTTCTGAACGTCGTCGGACTCCTCCAGGGCGTTCATCAGGCGGAGCACCTGGTCGGCCGCCTTCCCCTCGAGGTGAACCGTGGACTGCGGGAGCATCGCCACCTCGGCCGTGTGGGTCGCCACTCCCTCCTCCTCCAGCCCCCTTTTCACGCCCTCGAAACTTTCCGGCTCGCAACGGATCTCGTACTCGTGCGCCTCCGGGTCGCTCACGACATCCTCCGCCCCCGCCTCGATCGCAAGATCGATCAGCTTCTCCTCCGCGATCGACTCCTTCGGAACGGTGAACGATCCCTTCTTGCTGAACATCCAGTTTACGCATCCCGCTTCGCCGAGGTTGCCGTTGTGCTTCGAGAAGATGTGCCTGACGTCCGCGACGGTACGGTTCTTGTTGTCGGTCAGGACCTTGACGAGGACCGCCACACCGTGGGGGCCGTACCCCTCATACAGGTACTCCTCGTAGGTCACCCCCTCGAGCTCCCCGGTCCCCTTCTTGATCGCCCGCGAGATGTTGTCGTTGGGCATGTTCACCGCGCGCGCGGCGGTGATCGCCTGGCGCAGCCGGGAATTCCCGTCGGGGTCCCCGCCTCCGATCTTCGCCGCCGTGATGAGCTCCCGCGTGATCTTGGTGAATGCCTTGCCCCGCTGGGCATCGACCTTCCCCTTCTTGTGCTTGATCGAACCCCATTTGTTGTGGCCGGACATGACGGAAAAACCTCCTATGGGCACATGGGCGGGGACAGTTTCCATCGGGGACATTCCTGGGTTTTTCGTCGAAAAAAAAGGAATGTCCCCGCCTATGTGGAGTGTCCCCAATCGATTATACAAAAAAGCCCCTGCTCCGTCTCCGGCGCAAGGGCTTTTAGAAATTAAATTCGGCGGCGACCTACTCTCCCACGGGGGTAACCCCGCAGTACCATCGGCGCTGGAGAGCTTAACTTCCGTGTTCGGGATGGGAACGGGTGTTTCCTCTCCGCCATCGCCACCGAAAAACATATCCACGTGCCGCGCGCGTCCCGCGCGCCAACCGCTCCTTACGAATCGCGTCCGAAATTTTCCATCCGCTGAGTAGTGATCAAGCCGCACGGGCAATTAGTACCGGTTAGCTAAACGCATTGCTGCGCTTACACACCCGGCCTATCAACCTCGTAGTCTACAAGGGCCCTTCAGGGGGATCAAAGTCCCCGGGATACCTCATCTCAGGGTGGGCTTCCCACTTAGATGCTTTCAGCGGTT
>DAOUUI010000151.1 GCA_030668225.1 Deltaproteobacteria bacterium | reverse complement strand
GGACCCGGATCGCGGGCTCGGGAAACCGGGGGAATTTCTCGCTCCGGATGCTCTTCGCCACATCGTGGAGATATCCGACGGCGACGCCCGGGTGGCGCTGAACGCACTGGAGGCGGCCGTGGCGATCGCGGAGCACCGGGGGCTTCCATCCGTGGACATGTCGGTATCGGAGGAGGCGCTGCGGACGAAAGCCCTCCTGTACGACAAGGACGGGGAAGAACATTACAACCTCATCTCCGCGTTCCACAAGAGCCTGCGGGGATCGGACCCCGACGCCTCCCTGTACTGGCTGGCGCGGATGCTTGCCGCGGGGGAGAACCCTCTCTACATCGCCCGGCGAATGATCCGATTCGCCTCCGAGGATGTGGGAAACGCCGCCCCGGGGGCGCTCCAGATCACCCTGGCGGCGTCCGAAACGTACCGGGCCCTCGGCAGTCCCGAGGGGGAGCTGGCGCTGGCGCAGGCGGCCGTCTACCTCGCCACCGCACCGAAGAGCAACCGGGTGTACCTCGCGTTCTCCCGCGCCATGGAGGATGCGAAATCCCGGGGAACCCACCCGGTGCCCATGCACCTGCGGAACGCCCCGACCCGGCTGATGAAGGAGCTTGGGTACGGAAAGGAATACCGGTATCCGCACGATTTCGCGGACGCCTTCGTCCCTGAAGAGTACTTCCCGGAAACCCTGGGCAGGCGTACCTACTACGAACCCTCCGAGGCCGGCCACGAGAAGGTCATCGCCTTGCGCCTGAAAACGTGGTGGGGCTCCCTGAAGAAAAAGTGAGCCGGTTTCGCCGCAGTCCTCAGTAGCCGCCGGAGGCGGGCGCACCCCCCATAACCATCGTCACCTCGATCCGCAGCAGGGAGTTCGACACGTACACCGTACGGGAATACGTCTCGTATCCCGCCTTCCGCAGTTCCAGTTTGTGCGGGCCGCTTTCCACCTTCAGGTACCGCTCCTCGTCGAATTCGGACGCCATCCCCTGGGAAACCCCGTCCAGGAGAACTTCCGCATCCGGCGGGTTCACCGCGAAGATCAGGCCCCCGACGTTTTCCACGCCGTATATCTGCGCCTTGGGGTAGCAGCCGCTCCCCAGGACAAGGCCGCCGCAGGCCAGGAGGCCCAGCAGCACCAGGACGACAGCGGCCGGCCGCCCCGCATCGCATGCCATGCAAACCCTGCTCATCCCGTGCCTCCTATCTTGCCAGTTTCACGATGTCGTTGACCGCGAACCCCTCGCCGGTCACCCGCCGGCAGACCGCCGCGTCCTCGCCGAAAAAATCCGAGACGACGATCTCCCCCTTTTCTTTTCCCGGTTTCCGCCCGAGGGAGAGCTTCGTGTCGGGATCGATCACCTCGCGTCCCGCGCCGAAGACCCGGAGCCTGTCTCCGATGACCAGTCCCGTCTTCCGGCCGGCGTTGATCGTGATCTCGTCCGCGTCGACGGCAGCGACTTTCCCGCTCCACGGGATCGCCTCCATCCGCCGGATCAGGTTGTCGATGAACTTGGCGATGGACGCGCGCAACGCTTTCCCCTCAAGGGTCTCGTCGTACCCCTGGGAGCCGCCGATCCCCAGGACCCGCGTCGAGCTCGCCTCGTAAATCCCCGTGCCGCTGTCGGCGAAGATGAGCTGCCCGTTCGTGGCGTCCACGACCCGGATATCGACGGTCGCCTCGGCCGTCTGCGTCTTGCTCGACCCGAGCATATAGTTGGCCGATTTCTGCTTGACCCCGAATTGCGACACGGCCCCGGTAACGATCGCGTTGAGGCCCAGGATCTCTCCCGACTTCGGTCCCGTCCCTTTCTTCGCGATGTCCGTCTTTGCGAGATCCTGTTCGTCCAGGACCAGGTCCATGTCGTCCCCCCGCGAGATGAGGATGAAAAGACCGGATTTCGCGAGTTCGGTCGTCAGGATGTCCTGGACCGCCCCGCCGAGACGGCCGCGCCCGTATGCGCTCTTGTCCTGGAACCGGATGACCGCTACCCGCTTCTTCGGCCCTCGCGTCACGATGGGGGCCTGGGGTTCCTCCTTTGACAAGGTGGCTGCCGGGGCCGACGGCTTGTCCGACGGGCCCGTAATGGGGGGCGTGGTGGCACACGCGGCCAGGATCAAACCGGCGAATCCGGCGAAAACGATCGTTGCGCCCATCCGAGTAGCCAACGAAGCCTCCTTTTTCATCTGGTCTCCCCTCTTTCTTCCGGAGTACCCGTCCCCCGTACCGTATTGTCGATCTCCATCCTGCCCTCGCGTCCTTCGAGAAGTCCTCCCGGCAGCTTCCCGGCGATGTTTATTGCAACCGCCTTCCCGTAAGGGGTCATCGGGTTAAACAGCAGGTTTCCCAATGCCTGGATCACGATCTCGGCCCCGATGTCTCCTCCCCTCCCTTGGGGAACGATGACCTTCGATTTCGTGTCGCTCTCCTCCCACACCCGGGTGCCGTCTTTCCCGTACAGCTCGAAAGAGGCGATGACGGTGACGTTGTTGTACACACCCGTGGTCGTCTTGTTCCATTCCCGGACTTCGCCGTAAAACACCCCCTCCACCTTCAGCGCCCGGCATACCTCCTCCGGCGTTGTGGAGGCAAGCTGCCCCCCGTAGCTTACGCCCAGTGTCTCCCGCAGCGCCTGGTCGCTTTCCTCCGTCGGAACGACGTTCCATCCCTGCCGGGTGATTTCCCCGACGAACGCGGAACGGATGATCTCGGAGGCGGAGAGGTCGTTGCTCCAGTTCTCCATCGGCGCAACGGCCACCCTGGGCCCGGTTGCGGCAGGAGGGGGTGCTTCCTCCCGCAGCGAGGTCTTCCGCTCCCCGCACCCGGCCAGGGACAGGAGCAGAAGGACGCACAGAAGGAATCCTCCTGTCCGCCTGTTCCCGATCCCCATCGAACTTAGACGATCGGCGCCGGGAGCTATTCAATGCCTCCCGGCGCCTTGCGCCCTACTCCTTCCAGTGGATGCACAAGACGGGGCAGGCGTCTATCGCATCCTGGATCTCCGACTCGCTCCCGCCGCTCGGATCGTACACCTCCGCCTTGTTTTCCTCGTCCATCTGGAATACCCCCGAGACCATATCCACACAGACATTGCAGCTCGTGCACTCGTCCTTGTCGACGTAAGGTACTTTCGCCATCTTTTTCCTCCCAAAATAATGGATTTGAAATACCATCCTATTATACGGAAAACACCCGATGTCTCCATAAATGGAATGGCGAGAAAATAATGCACCGCCTTGCACCGGACCTTGCACAACATCCGCCCCCCAATCGGAAGTGACCGTTGCCAGGAGAGGTGCGCCGGTCTTGACGAAGAGCACACCGCGGGGATATCGTTGTTTTTCTGCATACAGAATACGAACGGAGGAGCCGCAAAATGCCGGAATTCCAGTATCAGGACCCATTCCCGCAGGGGAAAGACGATACGAAATACCGGTTGCTCACCAAGGAGTACGTCTCCGTGTCCCGGTTCGACGGGAAAGAGGTCCTCGTGGTCGACCCGGAGGGGCTCGCCTTCCTGGCCAACCAGGCGTTTCGCGACGTATCCTTCCTGCTGCGCCCGGCGCACCTGGAACAGGTGGCCGCCATCCTCACCGATCCGGAGGCCCCTCCTAACGACCGCGGCGTCGCCGTAGCCATGCTGCGCAACGCCGAGGTCTCCGCCCGCTTCGTCCTTCCCTTCTGTCAGGACACGGGGACCGCCACCATCATCGGGAAGAAGGGACAGCAGGTCTGGACGGGGGCACGCGACGAGGAGCACCTTTCCCGGGGCGTCTACCGGACCTACACCGAGGAGAACCTGCGCTACTCCCAGACCACGGCGCTGACCATGTACGAGGAGAAGAACTCGGGGAACAACCTGCCGGCCCAGATCGATATCTACTCCACGGAAGGAGCAGAGTACAAATTCCTGTTCCTGGCCAAGGGCGGTGGCTCCGCCAACAAGTCGTACCTGTACCAGGAAACCAAGGTGGTCCTG
>DAOUUI010000045.1 GCA_030668225.1 Deltaproteobacteria bacterium | reverse complement strand
GGCACCGAGGTTCAACTGGGCGTGGGCATTTCCCTGCTCGGCGGCTTTCCGGTACCACTTCATCGCCTCGGCGTAGTCCTGCGGGACGCCTTGGCCGTTTTCGTACATGTTGCCGAGGTCGAACTGGGCGTTGGGGATTCCCTGCTGGGCCAACGGCTTGATAAGTCGATACGCGTTCTCGTAATCCCCTCGTTTATAGGCGGCGACAGCATCCTCGTATTGTCCCGAATACGCTGTAACAGTCATCGATACAGAGAACAAGAGGGTGAGCAAACCGAACGTCATATAGCGAACCATCCCTTTGCTCCCCCGCACCTTGACGCCCATCCCTCACGCCCCCTTTCCGGCCTTGCGCTTCGTTCTCCGTTTCGGTTTCTTCTCCGCGAGATACGCTTCGATCTGCCGTTGCAGCGAGCGGACGCGCGTCGTCGGATTCATCACTCAGGTGCGGGTCATCCGCAAGATACTCGACCACATCGGACGGCGCTTCACCCCGTCCCCCCGGCAGGCTGGACTAGATGATTTTCACCTTCACACGGTGGAAGTCACAGGTTCAAATCCTGTAGCGCCCACCATCGGCACGCATCGGGAGGCCGTTTTTTGCCTCCCGGGTTTTTTTCATGCGGTCGCGGAGACGACCCCCACTCCCCGGACGTCCGGTCTGCCCTTGACGATGCGCCGGAAACCGGCGATTTTAAGCATCGCGGAGACCTCCCCGGAAGTGTAGGCCTTCCCTCCTTCGGTCGCCGCGACCATGTGAACGGAGAAAAACGCCGGCCCGGGCGGGGAGGTCCCGCCTTCTTCCAGCAGAAACTCCTGGACGGCGACGCGCCCTCCCCGTGCGACCGCCCGCCTTACCTTGCGCAGAAGCAACAGGCAATCTTTTTCCGAATAGGCGTGGAGAATCTGGGAGATCCAGACGAGGTCGTACGGCCCCCCGAGCCGGTCGCGCAGAAAATCGCCCTCCCGCAGGGCGACCTGCCGGGATGCGCCCTTCTCCTTCAGGATTTTCCTCGTGATCGCAAGCGTTTCCGGGAGGTCGAACACCGTCACGCTCGTCCCGGGGTACCGCTTCGCCCACTCGACCGCGTACGTTCCGGGGCCGCCTCCCAGGTCGAGAGCCCGCTCCCCTTTGCGCAAGGGAATCTTCTTTGCGATGAAGACGGCCCGCTCCCGGGAGTTGTCTTCCATCCCCCGGATGAAGTTCTCCTGGTACCCCTTCTTCTTTCCGGGCCGTTTCCTGCCGCCCCGGATCTTCCTCCCGAGGGTCGTCCACTCCGTCCAGCAGTTCAGGTGATGCAGCAGGATGGATGCCTTCGACAGGGGGCCGTCTGCGAGGAACCGGTCAGCGATCTCCTTGTTGCGGTAGACCTTCCCCCTTTTCCCAAGCAACCCCACCCCCACGAGGGCGTTCAGCAGGATGGAGAGGTTACGGGGATCCAAGGAAAGACGCCGGGCGAGACGTGCCGCGTCCGAGGGACCTTTCGCAAGGGCGGAGAAAACGCCCAGGTCAAGCGCCGCGAACAGGAGCATCGAACGCTGGTACCCGTGGGACATCTCCATCAGGGCATCGACCGTCGTAACCTGCACGATAGGCTCCTTCCTCAAGGGTTTCATAATTTTTTAAGCCTCGCGGGCTCATCCTTTCCGTCGACGACCTCGTACCCGGCCTCCCGGATCTTCTCCCGCAGGGCGTCCGCCTCCGGGAACTTTTTCTCCCGACGGCACCTGTCCCGGCGCAGCGCGAGGTCGACCACCTCTCCCGGGGCGATCTCTTCCGCCGGCACCCCGTCCACAGCCGCTTTCCCGGGGGAGGTCTTAAGAAGCCCTACCCCGAGGACCTGGTCCCACTCCCCGGCAAGAACCCCCAACGCTTCGCCGGACAGGCCGGACCGGGCCGCCTCGTGAACGACGGCAATCGCCCTGGGCGCGTTCAGGTCGTCCTGAATCGCCTCGCGGAAGCGGCGCCGGTAAACTTCCGCCTCGCCCCCTGCGACGGTTGCGCCGGCCGTCGCCCCCCTGGAGTCGAACGCCTCGCGCAGCCTCGAGAGCGCTTTCGAGGACGCCGCCTGCGCTTCCCAGGTGAAGTTCATCGGCGTCCGGTAATGAAGGGTGAGACAGTGGTACCGGAAGTCCAACGGGCTTGCGCCCCGTGCATCGAGATCGTCGAGAGTGTACTCGTTCGCAAGCGATTTGGACATCTTGTGCCCGTCGACGAGCAGGTGGGCGGCATGCACCCAGACAGAGGCGAACCTCCCCCCGGTGGCCGTCATCGCCATCGCCCGGGAGTTCTCATGATGGGGGAACCTTAAGTCCACCCCTCCCACGTGGATGTCGAACTCCGTTCCCAGGTATTTCACCGCCATCGCGGCGCACTCGATGTGCCACCCGGGCCAGCCAGGGCCCCACGGGCTGTCCCAGAGAAACTCCCGGCCGGGGTCCGCCGCCAGCCAAAGCGAGAAGTCCTCCGGGCGATGTTTCCGGAGATGGATCGACTCGTCCGTCCGTCCGGCCGCCTCCCCCTCCCCGAGGACGGCGCCGGACAGTTCCCCGTACCCCTTTGCCTTCGTCACGTCGAAATAGAGGTAGCCGCCCTCGCCGTACGTGACCCCCTGCCGCTCCAGCTCCTTTGCCACCGCGATCATCTCGGGGACGTGGGCCGACGCGCGCGGATAGACGTCGGAGGGGAGGAAGTGCATCCTTCGGCAATCCCGGAAATACGCCTCGGTGAAGAACTCCGCGATCTCCTTCGCCGTCTTCCCTGCGGCCCGGGCCGCGGCGACGACCTTGTCCTCTGTCTGCTCGAGCTGCTCCTGGTGCATGTGACCCATGTCGGTGATGTTCTGGACGGAGAAGGGCGCAAGGCCCGCGAACCGGACGGCCCGCAGGATCAGGTCCGTCAGCAGGTAGGTCCGCAGGTTCCCGATGTGGACGTATCGGTACACCGTGGGGCCGCAGGTGTATATCCCGACGCGGTCCTGCATGAGGGGTACGAGCGGGATCTTCTTTCTGGAAACGGTGTCGTAGAGGGAAAGCATCGCGCCCCCTACATCTCCTGGTTGACCTCGCGGTCGATCTCGTCCTCGAGGAGCTTGACGTGTTTCCTCTCCTCCTCCGCCAGGTATTCGAACATCTCCCGGATCGACGGCTCCTTGGCCGTTTTTGCGAATTCCGAGTAGTCCCGGACCGCATTCTTCTCGCGCTCCAGCGCCATTCGCATCACATCAATGGGGTTCGACGTCTTCATTCACGCCTCCGGAACGGATGATTGCCCCTTGAGGGGCTCTTACAGGTCTTTCAGAAACGCCTCGATCTTTTCGAGATGGATCCTTTCCTCGGACTCCAGGTCGGAAAGCAGACTCCGCACGTTGCCGTCCTCGACAACCTCCGCGGCCTGGTGGTAGAAGGCGATGGCATGCGCCTCCGCCTTCCTGGCGACTGCGAGCCCCTTCCGATGCGCGTCGGGCCCTTCGGCGCCCCCGGCATCGACACCCTCCTCCCAGGCGAGCCGGTCCAGGTCGATCAGATACGGCAGGTACTTCTCCTGCCAGTCCGCCTCGAACTCCGGGACCCCGTGCTTCGTGGAGAGCTTGCGGATGTGCCTCTCCTCCTCATCCGCGAGGAAGGCGAACAGGTCCCCCGCCGGGGTGTCCCCCTGGCTCCTGGCCAGCCGTTCGTAGAAGGTCTTCGCCTGCTTCTCGTGGGCCAGGGCTACCTGAAGGATCTCGATTTCGTTCAGGTCCAGCATCGCGGCGTTTACGCCCCCTCAGGCGGGATTCTTCTCCCGGTAGTCGTCCAGGGCGGCCTTCACCGCCTCCTCGGCCATGACCGAGCAGTGCATCTTGACGGCGGGGAGACCGTCGAGGGCGTCGGCGACGTGCTGGTTCGTGATGGTCTGCGCCTCCTCGACCGTCTTCCCCTTGATCATCTCCGTCAGCATGGAACTGGAGGCGATGGCGGCCCCGCAGCCGAACGTGCGGAACTTCGCTTCCACGATCTTCCCGCCCTCGACCTTGAGATAGAGGCGCATCATGTCCCCGCAGGCCGGGTTGCCGACCTCGCCGACACCGCTGGCGCCCTCGATCTCTCCGACGTTCCTCGGATTCATGAAGTGGTCCATCACCTTTTCGCTGTAAGGTCCGCTTGCCCTGGCGGTTTTTAGCCTCCCTGCTGGATTTTCTTCTGGTAGTCGAGATAGGTGGGAGACATCTCCCACAGCCGCCTGACGATCCCCGGCAGGACGGACAGGACGTGGTCCACCTCCTGCCCGGTACTCCCCTTCCCCAGGCTGAAGGTGATCGACCCCGTGCAGATGTCGCTCGGGACCCCGATCGCCCGGAGCACGTGGGAGGCGACCAGGTCCTCCTCGTCCCGGCCTTTCAGGTTCGAGCTGCACGCCGACCCCGAGGCCGCCATCACGCCATGGACGGAAAGAAACAGCAGGAGCGACTCGCCCTCCGCGTACTCGACCCAGAAACTTACGTGACCCGGAAGCCGGTCCGTGGGGTGACCGGTGAAGTGGAGATGCTCCACCGAGGATGCGACGCCTTCGCGCAGTCTCTTCCCCAGGGCGCCAAGGTGTCTCGCCCACTCCCCCATCTCTTCGGAGGCGATTCTTGCCGCCCGCCCCATCCCGACGATCCCGGGGACGTTTTCCGTCCCGGCACGGTAGCCCATCTCCTGGAACCCGCCGTCGATCTGGGATTCGAGCCTGACGCCCTCCCGCACCACGAGGGCGCCGGTTCCCTTGGGCCCGTAGAAATTGTGCGCAGACAGCGTGACGAGGTCCGCTCCCGCCGTCCCGGCGTTAAGCGGGATGTGGCCCGCCGATGCGGTCGCATCCGTGTGGAAGAGGACCTCACGCTCGTTCGCGATCCGCCCGATCTCCTCGACGGGTTCGACGGTTCCGATCTCCGCGTTGGCGTGCATCACCGAGACGAGGACGGTGTCCGGACGGATGGCTCTCCGCACGTCGTCCGGGTCCACCTTTCCGTCGCCGTCGGCCTTTACGGTGGTGACCTCGAATCCCCGGTTTCGGAGAGGCAGGAGGGCATTGAGGACGGAGAAGTGCTCCACCTCGGAGACCACCAGGTGTCTCCCCTTCTTCCCGCGACTTTCCGCCGCGCCCTTGATCGCCAGGTTGTTCGCCTCCGTCGCGCCGGAGGTGAAGACGATTTCCTGCGGCTTCGCCCCCACCAGTCCTGCAACCTCCACCCGGGCGGCGTCCACCGCCCTGACCGCCTGCTGCCCCTGGTCGTGGATGTGGGACGAGGGATTGCCGTACCGCTCGGTGAGATACGGCATCATCGCCTCGAGCACGCGCGGATCGAGGGGCGTGGTGGAGATATGGTCGAAGAAGATGTTCGCCAACGGAAAACCCCCGCCTACTCCTTCACATTGAACTCGGCCATCTTGTCCCGGATGAGCTTGATGTGATCCCTCTCTTCGTCCGCCAGGAACTCGAACATCGCCCGGATCGCCGGATTCTGCGTTTCTTCCGAGGCTTTCGTATACGCCCCGAAATTATCCATCTCGTGCTGGAGCGCCAGGCGCAACACTTCCTCCATCGTCCATTCCGCCATCCTATTCGTCCCTCCCGGTCAGGATTTGGTGATCTTCCCGATACGAGGTTCCCGCCCCAGGCCGCAATCGGCTATCTATCCATTTTCGATTAGGAGAGCGGGCTTTTCGTTTCATCTTTATACCTCTACAATATCATGATGCACAACCCCCCGGGGAAGCGCCCGGGCGCAACGGGGGATCGCCGTTCACGGAGGTTTCCAACATGAAGAAAACTCCCCTGGTGCTGGCCGGGGTTCTGACCCTGGCAATCGCTGGGGCCTTTTTCCTCTACCAGACCGCCCACCGCGGGAAACCGGACGGCAGGGAGGGACCTACGGGACGATCCACCCCCTCTGCGGGGACGGCCGCGCCGTCCTTCTCCCTGAAAGACGTAAGCGGCAACATCGTCGATTCCTCTCACTTTCTGGGGAAACCGACCGTGATCAACTTTTTCACCACGTGGTGCCCCCCATGCGTCGAGGAGATCCCGGGGTTCGTGGACGTCTACAACAAGTACAAGGACAAAGGGTTCGAACTCGTGGGGATATCACTCGATACCGACACCCGGAAGGATCTCCCGGCGTTCGTCATGAACCACCGGATCGCATACCGGATCCTCGTGGGGGATTTAGCCACCGCGAGGGCCTATGGGGGCGTCTCCTCCCTGCCGACCACCATCTTCATCGGGAAGGACGGCAGGATCAGGAACGTCCACGTGGGAACCCTGGACCGGGACACCTTCGACAGCGAGGTAAGGAAGCTTCTCTAGAAGACCCGGCGAAACAACAGACGGGGAAACGGAAAGGCCTTCTTCCGTTTCCCCGTCCTTTTTCCCGTACCTTTAAGATGCGTCGTCCTGCTCACCCGTCAGGCCGCGGTGCCCGTGAAAACTCCGCGCGTAAGGCTTTACACCGGCACGCACGACGCGGTCGGGCACACCCCCGCGCAGGCAGCGCAGTCCGTGCACTTGCCCGCATCGATGATGTAGATCGGATCTCCCTCTGCGATGCACTGCTCGGGGCATTCCGGAACGCATGCGCCGCAGGCGATGCATTCCTCGTTGATGATGTGCGCCATCCCTTCTCCTTCCGTCTGTTGGACTACACGGACTCCACCCGGTCGATCGAGGGAATCTCCTTTTTCAGCAGCGCCTCGATCCCGTTCTTAAGCGTTACGGATGCCATGGGGCATCCATGGCATGCTCCGGTCAGGCGAACTGTCACCACACCCCCTTCGACGTCGACGAGTTCCACGTCTCCCCCGTCGGCCTGCAGGGCCGGGCGAACCTTTTCCAGGACCGTCTCCACGTTCGCTCTCATAATCGCAACACCTCCTTCAGCCGACACATGCCAGCCTTTGAATTAGGATGACACTTCCCTTCCTTGCGATTCCTTGACCCCGGTCAATCGGCCGAGAGAATATCATAACCGCTTTTCCTGATGGCTGTCTTTAAGCACCTTGTAATGTTTCGTCTCGATCTGTCGATCCACGCGCCCGATTATTTTGGTCAGGTAAAGTACCGCCGGACAAGATCAAATGCGTGCTCCAGTTCCGCCCCCGTCACGACCAGGTACGAGACCCCCTCCCGTTCCCAGAATACGTAGGACTTCCCGTCCTTCTCCCCGGAGAGAAATCCCGACTGCGAAAACAGGGATCCGGGGGACCGGCTCCCCCGGATCATCTCCTTCCGCACGACGAGGAGCAGGTACGGTTCCCCCGAAAACGACAGGCGGACCACGACCACCGGCAGCCGACCCATCTTCTCCCGGGCGACCCCGTTGTACGTAAACAACTGCTCTTCCCTGGGGAGGACGATTTTGGCACCCGTCCACTCCCTGATCTTCGCCTCCACTTCCGCGGGGTCCCGGGGCCCCGCCGGGTCCACCTTCGTTGGAATCGCGAGAGCCCGCTCCGCGTCCCGCACCAGCGCATCCACCCGGCGAAGCCCGGAATTCCAGGAAATCCGCAGGCCCACTACGGAAACGGTAAGCGTCAGTAAGAGCAGGACGATGACCCAGCGCGGCTGGTAACTCACCAGACCGAAGAGGGATGTTTTCCCGGGGGTGTGCTTCCCCGGTTTTTCATGATTTGTTCCGACCATCCCTGTGGCCCCCGGTACCCGAGAACATGCACCTGCGATTTATCGCAGGGCTACCGCCCCACGATTTCCACACCTAATTCCTTCATCAGCGTTCTCGTGGCGGAGTGGACCTTCTCCCGGACGAGAACCATCTCCCGGACCTTTCTGCCCTCGAGCCAGTCGCGGGACGTGACGAACGTCCCGGTCGCACGCACTTCGAATCCCTCCTCCTTCCCCCCGGCAAGGAGGAATTCCTTTCTCGTCTCGACGGGAATCCCGGAAGCGTCGAGGACCCTGCGGAAGATCGACCTGCCGGACTCGCCCTTGTCCAGGGCGAAGATGCTGTACCCCGAGTTCCGGATGATCGCGCCGAGGGCGGGAGAAATCTTCCCGGTGTTCACCACGAATCGCTTCCCCCCCGCCTCGAACATCCTCTCCGGCTGGACGGTCAGGACGAACGACTCCTTTCCCCCGCCGATGCGGATCCGTTTCTCCTCCAGCGTTGGAATGCCAAGCAGATCGAGGGAGAAATCGAGCGCCTCGAGACCGCCCTTGGGCAGACGACCCACGGGAGCTTCTTCCTCTTCCACCGGTACCGGGGGAAGCCCCACGAGGAACCCTTCGTACGCGGAAGGGTCGTAAGCGAACGGCAACACCCGGATTCCTACCCGTTCGGCGTATCGCAGGACCGCCGAGAGGTCATGGCCGGGTTTCTCCGGAACCTCCTTGACGAGGAAGATCTCTCCGTTGAGCAAACTCTGGCTCGTCCGGAGGACCACCCAACGGGCGGGGAGGGAAACCGATACCTCCTCCCCGATAACCGGCGCGCTGGCAAAGCCTTCCCTGACGGAATAGTACCCGGAGACGCCGAGCAGACGACCGATCACATCCAGCGCACCTTGTGTGCCGTCCATGGAGACCACGCGGTAATTCTTCCACGTCTCCGTGATCACCCGGCGGACTTCCTCCGGAAGGACGTCCTTGAAATCGATCAGCGCGTGAATTCCCCCGGAGAAGCGCACGACGGGATACTCCTCGAGATTGAGCACGACCTCTCCCCCCGACGGGATCGGAAGGTAGAGCATCCCCTTGTCCACCCACTTCTCCCCCAGCCCGCGGACCAGATCCGACAGCAAACCACGGTAGGCGGGTAACGGCTGAGGAAGCGGCGGAAGCGACGGCTCCTCCGCCTTCTGTCCGGTGATCACGGCGCCCGATTCCGCCGCGGGCGGTGCGGAAACCGTCACCTGGGATTCCGGTTTGGCCGGCGGCAGCCTCTCCGCGCCCGGATCCGGCAGTACGTCCCGCGTCAATGCAACCGAGGACGGTTCGTCCGCGGGCTCCTTCTCGGGAGGGGTCGGGGGAGGAGCTGCGGCCAGTGGCCCGGGTGCTGGTGCCGGCGCCTCCGCGACCGCCTCGGCCTTCCCGAAGTATTTTTCGGTGGGGACCAGAATGTTCTTCCCGGCGAGGATCAGATCCACGTCACGAATGGAATCATTCACCTCCCTCGCGGCATCCACGAAGCGGGAGAGGTCCT
Organism: Deltaproteobacteria bacterium; assembly: GCA_030668225.1. GTDB lineage: Bacteria > Desulfobacterota > Deferrimicrobia > Deferrimicrobiales > Deferrimicrobiaceae > CSP1-8. Next base: position 5,176 of record DAOUUI010000045.1, on the reverse strand, counting down.
TGCGCACGACTCCACGCGAGGTCAGGATCTCCGTAAGGGTGTCCCCCTTCCGGATCCGGTAGGAGACCGTTTTTCCCGATTCCACCATGCGGGCGGTCCTCATGCCGATGCCGGTCGGAATGAAGATCTTCTTGCCCGGGAGAAGCCTGTCCGGGTTCTTCACGTCCGGGTTGACCCGCCGGAACTCCCGGAGCTGGGAGGAATAGTCCGCCGGGAAGACCGGAGACTTTTCTTTCAGGATCTTCCAGAGGTTCTCCCCTTTCGACACCGTATGCACTTCGTAGAAGTTTTTCCGCCCCGTCGAAGTCTCCGAGAAGATCTTCTTCTCGAGGAAAATCGTGGGGCGCTCCTCCCCTTCCCCCCGGGAACCGGATACCATCAGGAGAAGAGCCAGAACGACTGCCGCAAAACGAACCATCAATATTCCTCCCCCGTGAAGGTGGACACGACCGCGTGAACTCCGATCGACTTGTACATCTTCGGGCTCTCCCATGGCCCGTCCAGGATACCGTCGTGGATCGCCCAGCTTCTTCCCCTCACTGTCCGGTGCTGGCCGGGCATCCGAAACGGCGTGCTTCCGTCGAGCCTGGCGAAGAGAGCGCCGCCCGGTCGGAACTCCCGATCGATCTCCTTCATCTTCTCACTCCCCTGGAGGTACTGGAAGCCGCTTCTTTCATAGAGGATCGCGCTATTGTAGGTCAACGGCTCCAGAAAGAAGAAGGTGTGCCCGAGGCGCCCGAAGAACTCCTCCCAGCATGCGACCAGATCCTTCATCGCCTTCAGCCCCCGCCGGACCTGTCCTGGCGAAAGCCCCGCCTGCATCGCCCGGATCTCCTCGGGGACGTTCCGGCGGGCTGTCCCGAAATAGGTGTCCTGCCCGTGCTCGTCCACATCAATGTCGAACCTGTCGCCGTCGGGATCGTTCACGACGACGAACGAGATCTCCATCTGCCCGAACGGCGAGGTGGAAACGTCGAGGAAATACACCGCGTCCCGGTCGCGCGGATCGCGCCTGAGGTTCACCTGGAAAAAGGGCATCCGCTCGGGGCAAACGAAACTGACGCCCCGGATCCCCTTGTCGTTCAAAAACGTCGCCGGATCGACAGAGAACATTTCCAGGAGGCGGTGCGGAAGGAGGACGGACAGGAGCGCCTCGCGCTCCTGTTTCTCCATGCTGTTGACTTCGTAAATCGAGGTGGGCAACAGGGCCGTCAGTCTTTCCCGTACAGGGCATCGAGCAGGTTCCCGTACTTCTTGATGACAACCTTGCGCTTCACCTTGAGCGTGGGGGTCAGCTCTCCCGTTTCCTGGGTAAAGTCGGTTCCGATCAGGACGTACTTCTTCACCTGTTCAAAAGAGGCCAGCTGGCGGTTGATCCCGTCAACGCGGCCCTGCATCATCTCCTCCACCCTGGCGTTTTTGGCGAGAAGGGCCGGGTCCCTCTCCGGGATGCCGTTTCGCTCCGCCCACGCCACGATGTCCTCGGCCGACAAGGTGATGATCGCGGTGAGATATTTTCGCCGGTCCCCATAGACGAGCGCCTGGCTTACGAACTTGTCGTTCTTGAGCAGGTTCTCCACGTTCTGGGGAGCGACGTTCTTCCCGCCCGACGTCACGATGATGTCCTTCTTCCGGTCCGTGATTCGCAGGAATCCCTCGGAGTCGAGTTCCCCGATGTCCCCGGTTTGCAGCCACCCGTCTGCGTCGACCGCTTCCCGGGTAGCCTCCGGATCACGGAAGTACTCCTTGAACACGTGGGGGCCCCGGACGAGGATCTCCCCGTCGGGGGCGATCCGGATCTCGGTTCCCGGCAGCGCCTTCCCCACCGTTCCGAATTTGTAGTCGTCGTACCGGTTGACCGCGGTGACGGTGGAGTCCTCGGTAAGCCCGTATCCCTCGAGGATCAGGATACCGAGGGCATGCAAAAACTCCGCGACTTCCGGGGAGAGCGGCGCGCCCCCGGAGATGGCGAACCGGAACCTGCCTCCCATCCTTTCCCGGATTTTCCGGAACACGAGCTTCTCCGCCAGGGAGAAACGGAGGGAAAGGAACCCGCTGACCGCTTCCTTCCGCTGAAGTTGCCGGGAGACTTCGCGCCCGACGTCCATTGCCCAGTGGAAAATCGCCTTTTTCAGCCCCCCGTCCTCCTCCACCTTGGCAAGCACCCGGGCATAGAATTTCTCGTACAGCCGGGGAACACTTACCATGATCTCGGGTCGGACGAGAGCCAGGTCCTCCCCGACCGTCAGGATGTCCCGGGCGAAAGCGGAAACCGCCATGGCGTCGAACGTGAGAAAGTGCTCGAGCCTTCCCAGCGAATGCGCAAGGGGCAGGAACTGGAGAAACGTCTCGCCCTTCCCTATGGTGACGGCCTCGAGGCAGGAGGTAACGATGAAGACGTAGTTGCCGTGCCGGGTCACCACCCCCTTCGGCGGCCCCGTGGTCCCGGAAGTGTATATGATGGTGAGATCGTCCTCCGGACGAATCTCCTCGGTCCGCCGCGAGAGCGCCCCGGGGTTGGCCGCCTCGTATTGTGCACCCCTTGCCCGCAAATCGGACAGCCCGATCGTCCCCTCCTTGCCCTGCGGGTCTCCGGAAAACATGACCACCGTGGCAAGCGACGGAAGGCTTTTCCGGATTCCCGCGACCTTGTTCCACTGCATTTCGTCCTCGACGAACACGACGCTTACCTTCGAGTTCGCCAGGATATACTCGACCTGGTCGGGCAGATTGGAGGGGTAGACAGGAACCGTGACGAACCCTCCCAGGATGCCGGCAATGTCGGCCAGACACCACTCGAGCCGCGTAGTGGAAAGTATCGCCACCTTGTCGTCCCGGGAAAGACCAAGGCTCATCAGCCCGTTGGCCATCTCGCGGACGGCTGTCCCCACCTCCCGGTACGTCATCGGATCCCACTTCCCGTCGTGCGGGACGAGGTACCGGACGGCATCGCCCCCCTCCTCGATACGGTTCAGAAACATCCGGTTCAGCGTCTTCTCTTTCATTTCATCCCCCGGAGCATGGCAAGATCAGGCCGCCTGTACTCCCATCGCAATCGCATTAGGAACCCTTCCGGACGTGGTTCATCGTCAACCTTGCGAAGGAGTCCTCCCCCCCCCCGGAATCCCGGGGAGGATCCTTCGCCCTACCGGAAAAACGGAAGAACATCGTCAAATGTTACCATCCCGCGCCGCAACAGATCCTCCACCGAGGGGAAGGCGGACCGGAGATTCTCCCCGACGATGCGCGCCAGTTTCTCCTCGAGGGGTTCGTCGGAAAAAATCTGATGCTGAACGCCGGGGGTGAACGGGAGCAGATCAAACAGGGCCATTTTCCCGGAATACCCGGTTCCCCGGCAGCGAGGGCATCCGGCGCGAACGTAGAAGGTGACCTCCTGAACCATGGTTTCGAGCTTTTCCCGGTAGTTCTCTCCCACGAGCTGCAACGACGGCACGGCCGGCACGGCACGGCGGCATTCGGGGCAAAGGAGATCGACAAGCCGCTGGTGCATGACGAGCCTTACGACCCGCACCAGGAGAAACGGATCGACTTCCAGGGAGAACAGGGTCTCAAGCGTTCGGGAAAGGTTGACCCCCTGCGCCCCGCAGAACACGGGTATGCCTCTCCGGGCGATGTGGACAAGGTCGAGAAGCTCTTTTTTGTCCGAGACCGACTCGATCATCAGCGCGTCGGGCTCGAGCGTCTCGGCAAGGCGAGTCCATTTCCCCCCGAACCGCTTCTCCACCTCATGGCGCTCCAGCTGAATGTAGCCGTCGTTCCGGAAGCGGTGCGTCTCCTCGACGGTCACGACGCGGCTGCCTGCCCGGTACGATTCCCGGAGCATCGCATAGATCGTCGTCGCCACACCCTCGGCAGCCGGAGAGGAAACCAGGATAAGGCCGTCCTGCATCGAAAGGAGGCGTCGCGTGATCTCCGTCTGTTCCGGGTGGAACCCGATCGAGTCCAGCGCGATGACCGACCGGAGGTCCGGGATAACCGTTACGACCGTCTCGACGCCCGAGAGGCCCCGAAGAACACTGATCCGAAAGGCACGGATGCCGGTCTCCGTTTCCAGCTGAAAAGTGGACTCCACCACGCATTCCCGGCCCGTTGACAACCCCGCCAGATCCGCGAAAGAGCCGACGAGAGCCTCCCGGAAGCGTATCGGGAAGGAAAGCAGGAGCGATCTCCTTGCCCCCGAGTCCCCGAAGACCGCCACGCTCCGGCCGGACGGATATACCCGGACGGTGGAAATCCCGGCTTCCACGGCGTGGAGGAGGACCTTTTCCGCCAGCCTCCTCCCCCTCCCCCGGGCAAGCCACTCCTGCGCCTCCTCCCGGCCGATCGCACCGCCCAGGATTTCCCCGGGAGGAATCGGAAGGGCCTCGGGGTAGAACCGCTCGAGTATGCGCGTGATCGTGCCGGCCGGGCAGACGACGAGCGTCACGCTCAGGCCCGTCATCTCCTCGATCCGGGAAAACGCTCCGTGACGGAACGGGTCGGAAACCGCGAGGGTGATCCGCCCTTCCTCCCGGGATACGGGGACCGCCATGTTCTCGCGGGCAATCGCCTCGGGAAGAAGCTCGGAGAGGGAAAGAGGGACGGCGGCCGGGTCAACCTCGAGGAACGGGATCCCCAGCGTATCCGCCAGGACCCATCCCTTCGCATCGGGGTGGAGAATGCCGGAAACGAGCGCCTCTCCCGCCGCCGGGACTTCTTTCCGGGCGGCGCGCGCCTTCAGTTTCGTAAGCGACTCGTGGGACAGATAGCCAAGCTTAAGGAACGTGTCGAGGAGTTCGGTCCGGGAACCACCCACGTCGGCCCGCCTTTCCGCAAACCACCCCACAGGTTTCGGGGAAACCGGTTTATTTAGAACTTTATAAAAAAGGGGTTGGAAAGTAAAATGTTTCATGCCTCAAGCAAACAAGAATCTTCGGGGGAAAGGGTTGCAGGCAAGGAGATTTTGGATGGTGGTCCCCATCCTGACGCTCACGTTGGGAACAGGCGGCTGCCTTGTCACCGCCTCCAGGTACGAAGAAAAAACGAAGGAAGCCGACTCGCTTCGAAACGCGGTGGCGTCCACCAACAGGGAGAAAAACACCCTCGAATCGGATTATGTCGCCGTGCAGAAACAACTCGCCGACGAAAAAGAGGCGAATGAGGCCCTGTCCTCGCG
>DAOUUI010000052.1 GCA_030668225.1 Deltaproteobacteria bacterium | reverse complement strand
GCGTCGCTCGGACGGGAATCGACGACGACCGGATTTCCTCCCACCTCCATGTGCAGGGCCGCGTAATAGGTATTCTCCCGGATGTCGGTGACCTCCACGCGCATGAGCTTCACCCCGATCTGGTCGAGGAGGTTCTTGAAAAGATCGTGGGTCATCGGTCTTGGCAGCTGCAGGTGCTCCAGCCCCGCTGCGATCGCATTCGCTTCCAGCATCCCGATCCAGATCGGAAGTGTGTTCAGGTTGTCCTTGTCCCGCAGTATGACGATGGGGGACTGTGTAACCGGATCGATGGTAATTCCGATTACTTGCATTTCCTTAACCACGCGGTCCTCCTTCTTCGCCGGAGAGAGAATGGTGCCCGGCGGACCGGATACGGACACGGCGGACAGCCTCTTGCCCTTCCGTGACCGGGGAAAAGTTGACGGTCTTGTAGCACGGGGTGCGCCCGCACAGACGATCGGGATCTTTTGCGCTCTTTCCTTCGACCAGCACCTCCACCTCTTTGCCGACGCAGGCGGCGAAACGATCCCGCGAGTGGCGCGCCTGGAGAGTCTGGAGACGAGTCAGCCGGTCGCTAGCCTCTTCCTTGGACACCGTTTCTGCCATGGCTGCCCCACGGGTGCCCGCCCGTGGGGAAAACCGGAAGGAGAAGGAAGAATCGAAACGGACCTCCTCCATGACCGACAACGTGTCCTGGAAATCCGCCTCGGTCTCCCCCGGGAACCCGACGATGAAATCCGAGGAGAATGCGATCCCGGGTCTCGCCTTCCGGAGATCCTCGACCTTGCCGAAATATTCCTCCCGGGTGTACCCGCGTCCCATCGAGGACAGGACCCTCTCGGACCCCGCCTGGATCGGCAGATGAACATGAGGGCACAGGGATTCGATCTCGGAAAAGAGGCGTATCGTCTCCCGGTCCAGGTCCCTTGGATTCGATGTGATGAACCGGATCCGCAGGATATTTCGAATGCGGGATATCCTCCTGAGCAGTTCCGGGAAAGGGATCTCCCCTTCCTTCTTCCCGTAGGAGTTCACGTTCTGCCCAAGGAGGACCACCTCCCGGACGCCCCGCTCCGCCAGTTCACGTATCTCGTTCAGGATCTCCCGGGAAGGACGGCTGATCTCGGGACCCCGCACATGCGGAACGATGCAATAGGCGCAATCATTATCGCACCCCTGCATGATGGTCACCATGGCGCTTACCGCCCCGTCCGCAAGATACGGGAGCACGTCCCAGTGACTCGTGTCTCCGGTCAGGTCGGTGGAAACAGGTGCGCCCTGCCCCTCTGCGAGCCGAACGAGATCGGGCAGGAAGGCGATGCTGTGTGTACCGAACACAATGTCTATGTGGGAGGCTCTTTTCCTGAGGGCGGTCCCCTCCTGCTGGGCGAGGCATCCCCCCACGGCGACGAGTCGCCCTTCGCGTTCACGTTTCCACCGCCGAAGCCGGCCGAGGGCGCTGTAGATCTTCTGGTCCGCTTTCTCCCGGATGCTGCAGGTGTTCAGAAGCACGAGGTCGGCATCGGAAAGGGATTCCGCGGGCCGGTAATCCGCGGTTCCGAGGAGCGTGAGCATCCGCGCCGAGTCCACCGCGTTCATCTGGCACCCGAAAGTCTCGATGTATACACGCCGGGCCATGGTTTCCCATTATAGCACCCCCCCAAACCTATTCAACGCGTGCACAGGGATGAAAGTTCGGGCAAAAAAGGTCAGACGGAAGCCGACATCGGCTCCCCCCGGATGAGGAAGCGGGAAGGGTAGATCTCTTCTCGCAAAAAGCGAATCCCTTCGTCGGTGGGTGGTGGTATTTCATTGATATTGTTGAATTTAGCGTTTGCTCACCTTCTGCGGTTCCCTTTCCCCTTCCTCGCCCCTTCGGTCAGGTGGAAGCCGAACTTGTGATCTACCACCTGCTCCGCGATGGAGTACGGGTCCCGAATTTTCCGGGCGATGTCTTGTAAAAGGAGATCGAGAACCCCGTCCCGGGAAAGATCGTCGACCGCTTTTTCGAGGAGTCTTTTCTTGAGGATCTCCATGAGTTCCACCCTTGCCTTTTCCCTTCGGTACCGCTCCAGGTTCTCCTCGCGGGAGATGAACTTCCAGTGCCTTTCGACCTCGGAGAGGAGCTCGGGAACTCCCGCGCCCGTCTGGGCGACGGCGGCCATTACGGGGGGTGCCCACTCCCCCTCCCGGTAGGTGTTCATCCCCACCATCGTCTCAAGTTCCTGCTTCGTCCTGTCGGCCCCTTCCCGGTCGGACTTGTTCACCACGAAGATGTCGGCGATCTCGAGGATCCCCGCTTTCATGGCCTGGATGTCATCCCCCATGCCCGGCACCACGAGGACGAGGTTCGTGTGGGCGACCTTGACGATCTCCACCTCGTCCTGTCCCACACCGACGGTCTCGATGATGACGACGTCCTTCCCCATGGCGTCCATCACGTTGACGATGTCGATGGTGGACTTGGAGAGCCCTCCCAGGTGTCCCCTGGTGGCCAGGCTTTTGATGAATACACCCTCGTCGAGTGCGTGCTTTTGCATGCGGATGCGGTCCCCGAGGATCGCCCCCCCGGAAAACGGGCTTGTCGGATCGATGGCGACGATGCCGACCGTTTTCCCTTCCTGCCGGAGATGCCCCGTGACACAGTCCACGAGGGTGGACTTCCCGGCTCCCGGGGCTCCCGTGATCCCCAGGATGGTCGCACGGCCGGTGTGACGGTACAGGGTCTTGAGCGTCCTGTGCGCGGAGGGGATCTCGTCGTCCAGATCCCGCATGAGGCGGGCCGCCGCCTGGACGTCGCCGGAGAGGATTTCTTTTGCAGAGATCGCCATCTTAGATCAACGTCCCCGGATAAGGCGGTGTGCAATGATCATGTGCTGGTCCTCCGAGGTTCCCTCGCCCCATCCCATGGTGACCGGTCTCACGTCTTCCCTCCCCTGCCGGAGCGGTATTCGTTCGGGCTGCCGGCCGGCTACGCCCTGGGCCGAATGCGTTTGTTGACGTATTCGACGATTTCCGAGAGCGTCGCACCCGGGGTGAATATCCTGTCCACCCCCTTCTTCCGGAGACCGGGGATGTCGTTTTCCGGGATGATACCGCCTCCGAACACCACGACCTTCCCCATCTTCTTCTTCCTGAGCAGCTCAACGACTTTCGGGAAGAGATAATTGTGAGCCCCCGAAAGGATCGACAGGCCGATCGCGTCCACGTCCTCCTGCTCGGCGGCGTTCACGATCATCTCCGGGGTCTGGTGGAGCCCCGTGTAGATGACCTCTTTCCCAGCATCCCGCAGCGCACGCGCGATGATCTTCGCGCCCCGGTCGTGGCCGTCGAGCCCTGGTTTTCCGACCAAAACCCGGACTTTCCGCTTCCCTTTCGTAGTTCTTGACCTCGAAATCTTTTTTGCAGGCACACTCTTCATGTTCTGTCCCCCTAAAGCGTTTTAATACATCGCCGGGTCGGTATAGGTGCCCATCGTTTCCCGGAATGCGTCGCAGATCTCGCCAATGGTGACGTATTCCTTCACCGCCTCGAGAATGACGGGCATCAGATTGGTCCGGGAGAGGGAAGCGTCCTTCAGCGCATCGATTCGGGATGCCACCCGTTTTGCGTTTCGTTTTCTGCGGACTTCCCTGGTGCGTGCAACCTGCTTCCGCTCGACCTCCTTGTCGATCGTAAGGATCGGGATGGGGAGTTCCTCGTCGCTCCGGTAGCAGTTGACCCCCACGATTTTCTTCTCCCCCTTCTCGAGGAGCCGCTGGTAATGGTACGAAGCGTCGATAATCTCCCGCTGCGGATACCCGCGCTTGATGGCCTCGACCATTCCTCCCATCTCGTCAATCTTGCGGATGTAGTGCATTGCCTTCTTTTCCATCTCGTTCGTCAGTTTCTCGAGAAGGAAGGAACCGCCCAGCGGATCGATGGAATTCGCCACGCCGGTCTCCTCGGCGAGGATCTGCTGCGTCCGCAGGGCGATGGTCACGGCCTGCTCCGTGGGAAGGGAAAGCGTTTCGTCCATGGAATTCGTGTGGAGGGACTGGGTGCCCCCGAGGACCGCCATCAACCCCTGGAGGGCTACCCGTGCGACGTTGTTTACCGGTTGCTGGGCGGTAAGCGTAACCCCGGCGGTCTGGGTATGGAAGCGCAGCTTCCAGGAGTTCTCGTCCTTCGCCCGGAAACGTTCCCTCATGATTCTCGCCCACATCCTGCGCGCGGCCCGGTATTTTGCGATCTCCTCGAAAAAGTCCATATGGGCGTTGAAGAAGTATGAGAGACGAGGGGCGAACTTGTCCACGGGGATGCCCGCGTCGATACCCGCCTGTACGTATGCGATGCCGTCGGCGATGGTAAATGCGAGCTCCTGGACCGCCGTCGAGCCCGCCTCCCGGATGTGATATCCGCTGATGCTGATGGTATTCCACTTCGGTACGTGGTCCGAACAGAATGCGAGGATATCCGTGATGATCCGCATGGAGGGATCGGGGGGGAAGATCCAGGAGTGCCGCGCGATGTACTCCTTCAGGATGTCGTTCTGGATTGTCCCGCCGATCTTCCCGGGGGAAACTCCCTGCTGCTCTGCCACTGCGATGTACATCGCCAGAAGAATCGCCGCGGGGGCGTTGGTCGTCATGGAGGTCGTGATCTTGTCCAGGGGGATCCCGTGGAAGAGGATCTCCATGTCCCGCAGGGAGTCTACGGCCACTCCGCACATTCCGACTTCGCCCCGGGCCCTTGCGTGGTCCGAGTCATATCCCATGAGCGTGGGAAAGTGGAACGCTACCGAGAGGCCGGTCTGCCCCTGGCTCAGCAGGTAATGATACCGGGCGTTCGTGTCCTCCGCTGACCCGAATCCCGAGAACTGGCGCATGGTCCAGAGACGTCCCCGGTACATGGACGGGTGGACGCCGCGCGTGTACGGGTACTCCCCCGGGAACCCCGTTTCTTTCAGAAAATCGATTCCTTCAAGGTCCGCAGGCGTGTAGAGAGACGAGATCTCCTCGTCGGAGACCGTGGAAAAACGCCTGAGTCTCTCGGGATTCCGGGAAAGGCGGGGTTTCAGTCGCTCCCGCTGCAACCGTTTCCCGCGGTCCCTGGTGGTTTTTTTCTTATTCCTGTCGACCACGTCAGTGCCCCCTCATCCGTCACCGCTCGATGCCGATCCGGGCGTCGAGACCCTTATCGTAGTAATGTTTGATCTCCTTCATTTCCGTCACCAGGTCGGCGACCGCGATGATCTCCTCCGGGGCGCCCCTCCCGGTCAGCACGATCTCCATCCCGTCCGGTTTCCTCCGCAACAGGTCCAGCACCTCCGAGACGGGGAGCAGACCGAAATCGACGGCGCAGTTGATCTCGTCGAGCACGACGATGTCGGCTTTTCTTTCGAGGATCGTCTTTTTCGCCAGCTCCCACCCCTCCCGCGCGAGACGGATGTCCTCGGGGTCGGGATTCTCCCGGTTTACGAAGGTATCCCTCCCCGCCTGGTGGAGTTCGACGAAGGGGGAGAGCATTTCCACCCCCCGAAGTTCCCCGTAGTCGATCCACCCTTTCATGAACTGGATGATCACGGACCGCAGACCGTGTCCCGCCGCCCGCACGGTAAGTCCCAGGGAGGCCGTGGTCTTCCCCTTGCCGTTTCCGGTGTACACCTGGATGGTTCCCTTCCCGATCGTTTTCGGTTTCATCGGTGTCCCTGCCCAAGGAGGTCTCTTGCGATGACAGTCCGCTGGATCTCGGAGGTTCCTTCGTAAATCGAGGTGACCTTGATGTCCCGCAGATGTCTCTCCACCGGGTATTCCCGCATGTACCCGTACCCGCCGAAGATCTGAACCGCCCGGTGGCAGGCACGGTACCCCGCCTCGGAGGCAAAGACCTTCGCTACCGATGCCTCGCGGGTGAAAGGATTGCCCGTATCCTTCCGGTATGCGGCGCGAAGCGTGAGAAGCCAGGCCGCGTCCAGTTCCGTCGCGGAATCGGCGATCATCCACTGGATCGCCTGAAAATCCGCGATCGGATTCCCGAACTGCCTTCTTTCCCGGGCATAGGAGATCGCCGCCTCGATCGCCGCCCGGGCGATCCCGATCGACTGGGACGCGATCCCTACCCGGCCCCCGTCAAGCGTTTTCATGGCGATCCTGAATCCTTCCCCTTCCTCTCCCAGCAGATTTCGTTTCGGAACCCGGCAGTCGTCGAAGGACAGGGAGACGGTGTTGGAACCCCTCAAGCCCATCTTGTTTTCCGGTTTTCCGTGGGAAATCCCCCGGGTCTCCGACTCGACGAGGAAGGCACTGATTCTTTTCTTCGGCTCCTTCTGCGTAACGGCCATGACGATGGCGACCCCTGCGCGCGACCCGTTGGTGATGAAGGATTTGCTGCCTTTCAGAACGTAGGTGTCCCCGTCCGGGACAGCGACGGTGGAGATCCCGAAGGCATCGGACCCGGCAGAGGGTTCTGTGAGCGCAAACGCCCCCGCCTCCGTTCCGGAAACCAGCAAGGGGAGGAAGCGACGCTTCTGTTCCTCGCTCCCGAATCGGTAGATCGCTTCTCCCGCCATGTTGGCGACCGCCATCCCCACGCCGGTGGAGGCGCATCCGCCCGCAACCTCCGCAAGCGCAATCGCGTAGGCGACCGCACCGGCATCCGATCCTCCGTGCGATTCCGGGATCAGCATCCCGAGAAGACCGAGTTCGGCCAGACGTTTCAGGTTCTCCTCTGGGTATCGGCTCTTCTCATCGATCTCCGCGGCCTTCGGTGCGAACTCCTTCCGGGCCAGGGAACGGACCATTTCCCTTATCTGGTCCTGCTCGCCGGTAAGTTCGAATCTCACGTCATCATCCTTTAAGGAGAGCCTGGGAGATCACCAGACGCTGGATCTCCGATGTTCCTTCGTAGATCTCCGTGATCTTCGCGTCACGGAAGTGCCTCTCCGCCGGGTACTCCTTGATGTAGCCGTACCCTCCGTGGATCTGGATCCCCTTTACGCTCGCGCGCATTGCAGCCTCGGAAGCGTACAGCTTCGCCATGGAGGATTCCTTCGAGTGCCTGGCGTTCCTGTCTTTCTGCCATGCCGCGCGATAGGTGAGCAGCCTTGCTGCCTCGATTTCGGTGGCCATGTCTGCAAGCATCCACTGGATCGCCTGGAAGTTCGCGATGGGCTGACCGAACTGCTTTCGCTCCTTCGCGTAGGCGAGAGCGTCTTCAAGAGATGCACGGGCGATCCCGACCGCCTGCGCAGCGATCCCGATCCGGCCTCCGTCCAGGGTATGCATGGCGATCTTAAAACCCTCCCCTTCGTTGCCGAGACGGTCCTCCACCGGTACCTTTACGTCCTCAAGTATGATGGACGCTGTTGCTGACGCATTAATCCCCATTTTATTCTCTTTTTTTCCAACTGTTACACCATTTGATTTCATGTTTAAGATGAACGTCGTGATCCCTTTGTGCTTCCTCTCCTTGTCGGTCATCGCAAACAGGATGCAGGTATCCGCCTGGGGGGCGTTCGTGATGAAGTTCTTGGTTCCGTTGAGCACGTAGTGGTTCCCCTCCCGGACGGCAGTCGTCTTCTGGGCTCCCGAATCCGATCCCGCTCCCGGTTCCGTGAGCCCGAAACACCCCAGATGCCTGCCGGATGCGAGTGGGGGAAGAACCCTTCTCTTCTGTTCTTCGTTCCCGAATGCAAGGATCGGGTCGCACGCAAGGGAATTGTTCACCGAAAGAATGACGGCGGTGGATGCGCACGCGCGGGCGATCTCCTCCATTGCTATCACGTAGCATATGTTGTCCATCCCCGCTCCCCCGTAATCCTCGGGGACGGCGATGCCCATCAGTCCCAGTTCGGCCATTTTCCGGACAAGCTCCTCCGGGTAACGACCGGTTTCGTCCATTTCCGCGGCCTTCGGGAGCACCTCTTTCTGCGCGAAGCTGCGCACCATGTCCTGGATCATCCCCTGCTCTTCGGTCAGGTCGAAAACCATTTTCCTTTCTCCCTCGGGACTGCGTTGACCGGAATGGCCTCTATCTTCCCTGAAAGTTCGCTTTTCTCCTCTCGAGAAAAGCGGTCATCCCCTCCGCTCCGTCCCCGGTGGAAAACATGATGGCGAAGGCGTTCGCCTCGAGCGCACAGGCGGACTCCAGGTCGAGGTCAATTCCGCGGTTCATGACCGACTTGGCGGTACTCACGGCGACCGGCGCCTTCTCGAGGATCTTCCGGGCAATCTCCCGCGCGGTTTCCATCAGGCCTGCCTGGGGCACGACCCGGTTCACCAGACCGATCTCGTACGCCCTTTGCGCCGAAATCATCTCCCCCGTCAGGACGATCTCCTTCGCGATATTCCGCCCCACGAGACGGGGAAGGCGCTGCGTCCCGCCCCATCCCGGGACGATCCCTAAGTTGACCTCCGGCTGGGCGAATTTCGCATTGTCGGAAGCCACCAGGATGTCGCACGCCATCGCCAGTTCGCAGCCGCCCCCCAGCGCGAACCCGTTGATCACCCCGATCACCGGCTGGGGGAGCCGCTCGATGTTCCCGAGGATCCCGTGCCCGAACCGGGAAAACTCCAGCACCTGAAGCGGTGTGAATCCCCGCATTTCGGAGACGTCCGCCCCCGCGACGAATGCCTTCTCCCCCGCTCCCGTGAGGAGGACGACCCCGACATCCTTCCCCCCCGCGATCTCTTCCAGGGCGTCGGAAAGCTCCTGCATCGTCGCCCGGTTCAAGGCGTTCAATGACTTTGGCCGGTTGATGGTGATGGTGGCGATCCTGTCGGAAACGTCGACAAGCAGGTTCTCGTAGGCCATCTCTTCACCTCTTTCACTATTTTTCGTACGTGTAAAATCCTCTCCCCGTCTTTTTCCCGAGATAGCCGGCCTCCACGGTTTTGCGGAGGAGCGGACAGGGGCGGTACTTCGGATCCCCCAGTTCCCCCTGCAGTACCTTCAGGATCTCCAGGCAGGTGTCGAGCCCGATGAGGTCGGCCAGGGCGAGGGGCCCCATCGGGTGATTCGCCCCCATCCGCATGATGGCGTCGATGTCCTCGGCCTTTCCCACTCCCTCCATCAGGACGTAAACGGCTTCGTTGATCATCGGTAACAGGATCCGGTTGGCGATGAATCCGGGGGAATCGTTGGCCGGCACGGGCTCCTTTCCGAGCCTGCGTGCCATGTTCATCACTATGTCGAAGGTCTCCGTGGACGTCTGAAGCCCCCGGATGATTTCGATCAGCTTCATGAGGGGAGCCGGATTCATGAAGTGCATCCCGACGACCTTGTCGGGGCGTTTCGTAGCGGATGCGATCCCGGTGATGGAGAGGGAGGAGGTGTTCGTGGCGAGGATCTTTCCCGCGGGTACGATTTCGTCGAGTTTCCGGAAGAGGGAATGTTTCAGCTCCTCCCGCTCGGTGGCCGCCTCCACGACGAAATCACATGCGGAAAATTCGGAAAGCTTCGTGGTCGTCGTGAGGGATCCCGCCATCGTCGACTTCTCCCCGACGGTGATCTTCTCCTTCTTGACGAGGATGTCGAGTCCCTTTTCGATCCTCGCGCGCGACTTCTTGAGAACCTCCTCGGACAAGTCGCTCAACAAAACCTGGAACCCGTTCATCAGGCAGATCTGGGCGATACCGCTTCCCATCTGCCCTCCGCCGACCACGCCGATGGTCCGGATTTCCATATCGTCTCCTCTCCGAAAGATGTCCGTCCTCATTTCGCCCGGGTTTTTCCCCGCTGCCGGTTACAGCCTTTCGACCAGCATCGCGACGGCCTCTCCACCTCCGATGCACAGCGACGCGATGCCGTACCGTTCTCCGCGGTCCTCCATGGCGTACAGGAGGGTGGTCAGAATCTTTGCCCCCGATGCTCCAACCGGGTGTCCGAGGGCGACGGCCCCGCCGTGGACGTTGACCTTCTCCGGGTCGAGCTTGAGAGCCCGTATCGCCGCTATCGGGACCGACGAGAAGGCCTCGTTGATTTCATAGAGCCCCACCTGCGCATTCTCCACACCCGTCTTCCTGAACAGTTTCCGAATCGCGTCGATCGGAGCAACCGTGAACCAGACCGGTTCCAGGGATGACGTCGTGTATCCCGCGATCCTGGCCATCGGTTTGATGCCCCGCCTGGCGGCATTTTCCGCCGACATCACGACGACGGCGGCCGCCCCGTCATTGATGGTCGACGCATTCCCCGCGGTGACCGTCCCTTCCTTCTCGAACGCGGGTTTGAGCGAGGGAAACGACTCGATATTTCCCCGGTGCGGCTCCTCGTCGATGCAGAATTTGACGGGGTCTCCCTTTCTCCTGGGGATGTCCACCCCTACCACTTCCTTGTCGAACTTCCCGTCCCGTATCGCCGCGAGCGCTCGCCGGTAGGAAGTGGCGGCATACTCGTCCTGGTCCTCTCTGGTGATGCGGTGTTCACGGGAAAGCAGTTCCCCACATTTTCCCATATGGATGCCTTCGTATGCGTCGATCAACCCGTCGATCATCATATGGTCGTAAACGGTGTCGTTTCCCAGCCGGTACCCGGTTCGCCCCTTCTTCAGGAGGTAAGGGGCCTGGCTCATCGATTCCATCCCGCCAGCCACCAATACTTCGAATTCGTCCGTTGCGACGGACTGTGCGGCGAGCATCACGGCCTTGAGTCCCGAACCGCACATCTTGTTGATCGTCATCGCTCCCGCCGATACGGGGATTCCCGCGAAAATCGCCGCCTGCCGGGCCGGCGCCTGCCCGACCCCGGCGGGCAGGACGTTCCCCATGATGACCTGCTCCACATCTTCTTTCCTGAGTCCGCTGCGGACCACCGCCTCGGCAATCGCAACCGCACCAAGCTTCGGCGCCGGGATGTCGGCAAGGCTTCCAAGGAAGCTTCCTGCGGGCGTCCTTGCCGCACTCGTAATGACGACCTCTTTCATCGCTCCCTCCTTCGCCGGGTTCCCCTTGCGCTCACCGTTTTTTAAAAAGGGGCTTGAAACCTATTTCCCGATCCGTTTCAGCAGTGCCTCGCCCCGTTTCTTCTCCATGCGCTGTTCCGGAACGGCGTCCGGGAACTCGAAGTCGGAAAGGTCGGCAGCAGCCTCGAGTTCCTTCCTGGCGAGATCGTTCTTCCCGTCCTTCACATACGCCTCGGCCAGGAAAAAACGGTTCCCGGCGTAATTCGGGAAGGCCGCCAGTGCGCGCATTCCGAACTCGATGGCCTTCGAGGTGCTCCCACCAAGAAGCCCGGGGAGTTTTGTGTATAAGGCGCAGAAGAACCGGTCGGGCCCGTTATAAAAATACCCCGGATCGATCGAAGCCGTCTTCTTGTTCAGCTTTTTCACCTTGCTTATTCCCCAGAGGTTCGTAAATTTCCCCTTGAGATTGTTCCTGCGGGCAAGGTTTGCCGCCTCGAAAAAGAACCCCCCCGGTTTTTCCGGATCGATCCCGGATGCCTTCTTTCCGTACTCGATCCCTTTCTCGTAGTGCACGAGGGCATCCTCCTTGTCCGTCCCTTCGGAGATCTGCCCTACCCAGTAATGGAGGCGGGACAGGCGAAGAAGAACTTTGTAATCCTCCGGATTCTCCGTAAGAAGTTCTTCGTATGCCGCTATCCCTTCCGACGCCTTCCCGAGATCCTCCCTTTCGGTCCATAGGATTTCGGCTTTCTCCAACAGGTCGGTACCCGCAGAAACCGCCGGAAACCCGACTGCCATGATCAGGACCAGCGAAAACATCGAAACGGAAAGTTTTTTGCTCATATCGTCCTCCCTGGATCGCTTCTGTTTTCCAGTCGTTCGAGATATGCCTCGAGGCGGGTGCGCCAGCTTCCCGCCGCGTGGTCCCTTTCGTCCGCCATATCCCCGTCCATCAAAATACACGGTACTCCATCGGATTGTAAACGGGCCGCAACCTCTTCCTGCCCGAACGAATACGGTTTGCAGCTCCTGTTCGAGTGGAAGATCACCCCGTCTGCCGCGAGGAGCGCTGCCATCCGTCTGATCCCCTCCTCGCGGTGCCGAAGTCCCATGTTGAGCCAGACGCGCGCATACGCGTCCGCCAGGGCGTCCTGCACAGGGAGGGACTCCCTTGGCCTCTCCGTCCACGCGTTCGTGTAGGTTGCCCCGACGAGGACCGCTCCCCGGTCCGAGAGAAACTCGGTGACGGACCGTAACTGGTGCCACACGGGAAGGTTGTCCCACAGAAGACGCGTTTTTTCTCCTTCGACGGATCCGACACCTCTTTTGACCCGGTCCCGGATCTCGTCCCGCAGGCCTCGATAGAATTCCACCGCCTCCCGGGTTCCCCGCATCGTCACGATCGGCCCCATCAGGAGGAACTGGTCCGCGGCAGTGGTCGGAGCAGGCCGCGCCGAGTTCGCATCGATGCACTCCTGCCAGAGGGCGGATGCCTCCGCGGACAGGACAACCGACTCCTCGAAGCGCTCCTCGTCCCATTTTCTCCCCGTCAGCCGGGAGAGTTCCCGGGGGAGGTTACGGAACTGCTTCAGGACGTACTCCTTCGCAGCGGGCTCCTCTTCCGCATGGCGGAAAGGCATGTCCAGAAGAAGGAGGGGAACCCGGTAGAAACGGGCAAGCCCTTCGTACCACTTGACGACGGTTCGGCAGATGTTGTTCGCGCACAGGAGAAAATCCGGCACCGGAAGACCCCCGGTAGGGCTTTCCGCCGGACATGTTCTCGCCCCCCAGTCGATTTTCCAATAGGAGCACAGGTCCCGGGAGTATCCTCTCTCCTCGGCGG
>DAOUUI010000026.1 GCA_030668225.1 Deltaproteobacteria bacterium | reverse complement strand
GGACGAGTCTACGTACGGTGAGAACTTGCCACCGCTATCCTCAGCGCCGGACATTGGTGGCAAAAGCAGGAGAAGAGTCCCAATCAACAGCACTGTTGCGAAAGCGACAAGGGGACGGCATGTGAACGATGACCAGGACATGACACACCTCCTTCTGATTGGAGAAAGCAATGCCCTCTCTTTTCTTCCAAGAATGAAATGCAGTAATGAAAAGTATTATTAAAATCTTAGCAGGACTCCCGACAGGGATTCAACGAGAAATGAATGAGCTTAAGGAATTGTCATATCCGACTTCTCCCTTTTGAAACTAGGCCGGTTTCGGAGGGGGTTCCGACTCTTTCGTCTCTTTCTTTGTATTCATGATGGACCGTCCTTCCTTCAAAAGTTCCTCCCCTGAAAGTGCGGGCGATCTGGACAACTGAAAAATGGCTGCGCTGTGGATTATGATGAACAGGGGAGCGAGGAATGTGGGAACAAGGGCCATGGGGAATTGAAATACTTCCAGCGTGCTGGGCCCATCGGTAAATACCTGGATGGGGCCAGGCATGCTCAAATAAAGCAGAACCATGGATGGGAAGAAAAGCAGAGCTCCGATCGCGTTCCATGAGATCAACACGCCTTTTCCGATCACCCTTTTTTTGAATACTAGCCAGACCATCAGTGGGACGGAAAGACCGAAGAGAAAATCGGGGATACCGACGGGAACGATGAAATGAGCGGGAATGAGCCCCTTCCACATCTTCAGGATCGTCCCGATAGCGGCAACTCTTATGACATGGACCCATGTGAGCTGGCGGAGAGGGACGTTTAAAACCCATCCACTGAGGGAACTACGTGCCTTTTTATTCATCAGGAAACCGCCCGTTATGACGAATGGGACGAACGTGCCGAGATCCAT
The DNA here is from genome assembly GCA_030668225.1 of Deltaproteobacteria bacterium. GTDB lineage: Bacteria > Desulfobacterota > Deferrimicrobia > Deferrimicrobiales > Deferrimicrobiaceae > CSP1-8. The sequence goes on along the minus strand of DAOUUI010000026.1, from coordinate 17,547 downwards.
CGTGAAGAGCCTGGATGTTTCCACGTAAAAGTTGCGGATCGCAAGAAGGGAAGATAAAAGAGCCCATGCGGAGAGAGAGAGAAAATAGGCGATAAACATCTTTCGGTCACTTTCTGACACCTTCTCTTCCCGGACGATCCGCAGGGCCGTGTACGCCATTCCTGCCATGACGAAGACTACGACAAGGATTGTTCCCATTTCCTATCTCCGAAGAAAACCTGCCGCCTATTTTCACTCTTCCTGTGCGGAATACCTGTTCCTCTCTATTAGCGAATTCCTTCCTTTTCTGTTTGGCAGGTGAGTTAATTACCCCCCCCCAGGGTTTCTATGATGTCCCCAGTTAGTTAAGATTCCCCCGAAGGAAAAACATTTCAATGATTATGTAAAAGAACGGAGAATGGTCCTGGTTGCGGGGGCCGCATCGGGGGCAGGCAGCTATCGTGCGGATCTCACGTTAATGTTTATCCCCATCATAAGAGATGGCAATTGGGGTGAGGAAGGGCGCGGAGGAGGACCGTCCCCCCTTCCGCGCCCCGTCCCCTGCTACTTCCTGGGGATTCCGGCCGAGAACGCCGGAACCATGTTCTTCATGTCGCCGGGGTCGCCCGTGGGATGGCGGACGACCATGACCATGCTCCACTTGCCGAAGGGTGACTCCGACAGGGTGGATTCGTACGAGCCCTTCCCTTGCCCGTCAGACCGGAACGTGTAGGGAGCGGTCCCTGCTCCGGCTTCATGCTTCTTGGGTTTCATGTTGACGAACCAGACCGTGTAGACCCCGTTCGGGCGAAGCCCCTCCGCCCGGATGCTGATCTTTCCGTTATCCAGGGCAGCTGATCCGCTTCCCCCGGGATTGTCCTTTTCCGCCTTCAGGGGGAGCGAAACCGCCTCGGCCCTGCTGGAAACGGCGAGAAACAGGACGGCCAGAACCAGCGCTAACGGCGCAGCTTTTCTTGCGATCGCCATGACGTACCTCCTTGTGACGTTGCCTGCCGCAAAGCGCCGTGGAAGGCGCCTCGCAGCCGGCTTTCTCCTTGCTGGTAGGTTAGTCTCCGCGAGGGAGGGATTCCTTACACGCCTCAGGCCAAAACCTCCCGCTATCCGCATGGAACCTCGCGGAAGAGGAGCAGGGGTTACGATTTTTCCTGGTAACATTTCCGGGCCTGCCTTATCTATTAAACAGAGGGCAAATCATGCGGCGGAAAGAAGAAAGCAGCCTCATCAGGAGATCCAGGCAGGGTGACACCGCGGCTTTCGGGGAGATCATCCGACGGTACCAGCACTTAGTCTTTGCCACGGCGTTCCAGGTCGTGAAAAACCCGGCGCTGGCGGAGGATGTCGCCCAGGAGGCGTTTGTAACCGCATTCCAGTCGTTGAAAGACCTCCGGGAGGAGAGCGCATTCCCTTCCTGGCTGCGGAAGATCACAAGGAACCGGGCGCTGGCGTCGCGCAAGGAACAGGGCCGTTTCGTGGCGATCGAGGAAACCGGACTCCTCCAATCGCTTGCGGCGGACGCCGGATCGGAGGATGAAAGAGAGCGGCGGGAGGATGATGCCTTCGGGGAGGAGGTGAGGCGGATCGTTTCCACCTTGTCCGACACGCTCCGGTTTCCGGTACTTCTCTGTTACCTCGACGATCTCCCCACCGCCTCCGCCGCCCGGTTTCTGGGCATCACGGAGGGGGCGTTGAGAAAACGTCTCCACGACGCGAAGAAGAAGCTGCAGGAGCGGATCGTCAGGATGGCGGAGAAGAGATTTCAGGAATACAGACTCCCGCGGGATTTCGCACACCGATGCATTTGCGGATGCAGACGTGCCCAGGAGGCAAAAGCGAAAGACACAAACAAAAGGAGGTGACGGGAATGACCAAGAAGGAGAATTGCGGGTGCGGGTGCGTCCCCCCCGAAAAGACAACGAAACAGAAGGCCAAGGCCGGAAAAGAAAAGGCGCCCAAGAAGAAAAAGTAGAGCGCTTCATCCGGTCAACCTCTCTGTGAGGGATCCCGTTGCCGTCCCGGCGGGATCCCTCATCTTTTTCCCGTATTCCCTGTTAATCAAGTAGGCCGAAAGAAAACTCGAAACCGCACGGGTTTCTCATTCCCTTCCGGAGTCTTACGCCGGCTTTACGGCAAGAAACGAATAGCCATGTACGTCGAATGTCCTGGCATTTTTTTTCCCTCGTGTCCCTCCGAAGGTATCGACGGCAGTTCCGATCCGGATATCCATAAAACCGGCTTCCTTTTCGACGAACATGTGGACGGCACATCACGGGAGAAAATGGACACCGTAGGAAACCTCTCTCCATCGAGGAAAATCTAACCAATTGTCACGTCGGGACGTTACGCACCCAACCTTACACCAGGGACGGGAAACCAAGGAGGCTTGCAGTGGACGAAAAGAAGATCATCGCGGTAGTGGGGGCAACGGGCGCGCAGGGCAGCGGACTGTGCCGCTCCATATTGAATGACAAAAGCGGCGGATTCCGGGTTCGTGCTCTCACGAGAAACCCCGGCTCCGACAAGGCGAAAGAGCTGAAAACACTAGGCGCCGAGGTCGTCGCGGCGGACGTCGACGACGAGAAGAGCCTGGAAAAGGCGTTCCAGGGCGCCTACGGGGCGTTCTGCGTCACCTTCTTCTGGGAGCACTTTTCGCCCGAGAAGGAGTATGCGCATGCCAGCGCCATGGCGCGTGCGGCGAAGCAGGCAGGCGTCAAACACGTCATCTGGTCGACCCTCGAAGACACTCGCAGATGGGTTCCCTTAAGTGACGACCGGATGCCCACGCTCATGGACAAGTACAAGGTGCCGCACTTCGACGCCAAGGGAGAGGCCGACCGGGTTTTCACCGATCTCGGCCTGCCGGTGACCTTTCTTCCGACGTCGTTCTACTGGGAGAACCTGATCCACTTCGGCATGGGGCCCAAGAGGGGACCGGACGAAAAACTGGCGATCACGTTTCCCATGGGGAACAAGAAGCTGCCGGGGGTCGCCTCCGACGACATCGGCAAGTGCGCGTACAGCATCTTCAAGAAGGGGCCCGAGTTCATCGGAAAAACCGTCGGGATCGCCGGCGAGCACCTGACCGGAGCGCAGATGGCCGCCGCCCTAGCGAAAGCAATCGGGGAGGAAGTGCGCTACAACGACGTTCCCCCGGAAACGTACCGCAGCTTCGGATTCCCGGGCGCCGACGACCTCGGGAACATGTTCCAGTTCAAGCGCGACTTCGAGCATGTCTTCTGCGGGGCACGCGACATCGGTATCGCCCGGTCCCTAAACCCTTCACTGCAGACGTTCGATGTCTGGCTTGCCGTGAACAAGAACCGGATCCCGATCGAAAAGAAATCCCGGCGGGCTGCGGGAGAATGACGGGAACGAACCTGCGCATGCGCTGATGGGGAGGGGGGGCACCCTCCCCCGGTTCCCTGTCCGATAACGGGCGACACGAACAGGCCCCGGTAGTATAATTTTCTCGTCCCCGTCTGCGGCATCCGTCAACCGTTCGGCCCAATCCCGGCCTGGTGAAAGGAGGAGTTATGCCGCTCTACATCCTGCGCAGTTCGCTCACCGAGGGGATGGGGGCGAAGGTGCTTGACCAGTTCGTGAAGACGCTAAAGTAAGTCCCGTGCGCCGGTGACTCCCGCGGAGAGCATGGTGCCGCCAGGCCCAAAAGAAGATCCCGGGCCCATCCCCGGCAGGCGCGACGGAACGAGGAGAACCGGTTCACGGCTTCTGCTCGCCGTCGCGCTGGCCGGCGGGGTCATCGGCGCGTTTCTCGCCGGGGCGTACATCTCGGATTTCCTCTGCGACATCGCCGGGGTCACCTCGACAAATGTGCGGCTGGGCGTGAAGGTGGCAAGCATTGCACTTGCGCTTCCCGCCGGGTTCTATCTGGTTGAACGGTTTTTTCTTTCCCGGTCTTCCCGCGGCGGCCGGAATTCTTAAAAAGTTTAGGAACGTCGCCGTTCGTGGCGCCCAGTTCTTAGGAACGTCCCTGTTCTTGGGGGGTGAGGTGGAGGATAGACTCGGCGTTCTCCCGGATCTCCATTTTTTCGGTCCAGGCGAGGTGGGACGCGCCTGCGAGCCACAGCGGGTTCTGGTCCCCGTAGTGCCACTCGAAGAAGTGCCCGGACTGCCCCGTCGTGATGACGGACCGGGACCTCGACCGGAACCCGAGCGGAACGACCTGCCGCATGGAGGGGCCCACCAGGACCGAGAAGTCGGTACCGTGCCGGAACTCCCCCTTGAAAACGGTCCGCCCGTCGCCTTGCACGGGGTGCGGCCCGATGTTGAACCAACGCCTAAGGTACCATTTCCTCCCGAAGGGATGCTCGAAGGTCACCTGGTGGAGCCGGTCCCATCTCCACGTCGAGGGGTCCTTCCCGAGCCGGTGCGTAAGAAATGCCATCGCGTCCAGCAGGGAGCGGGCCACGAGGTCGTCAAACGACTCCTTGACCCCGGTCTCCGTGTTTTCGAGGAACAGGGAGTCTCCCCGATCGATCGCCCGGTCCATCGCGTTCCACAGGAGGCGCGAGGTTCGGGTGGCCTCCCCGAACAGTCCGGGGCCCAGGTCGTCCCGGAAGACGTTTTCAATCATCTTTTCGTAGAAGACCTCGAACAGCGCCGCGCCGGGGCTGTCCCCGGACACGCGCAGGTCCCACCCGGAGAGGATCCTTGCCGCATCCTCGAAGTCCTGCGACTCCCGCACCCGCTGGCGCGCCACCCGGACGGCCAGGGAGACCGCCTTTGCCGCATCCGGGCGGAGGATGTCCTGCTGCATCTCCTCGAACTTCTCCACGGAGAACTTCTCCCCCTCCGAGAGGATCCGGATGATCCGCTTTCCCCGGTCCGGCGGTTCATAGAGCCGGGAGATGTAGTGCCCGTAGGAATTTCCCGCAGGGGGGAAGTTGGCTGCGGCGACGAACCCTTCCGGCGGGTTCCACACCCTCGGGTTTTCGGAGAACGGGACCGTCCCGGTCCATTCCCACTCGCCCGTGTCGCCGGGAACCGGGAGCAGTCCGCTTCCGCCCTTGCGCAGCGGAATTTTCCCGGCCATCACCACCCCGATGTTCCCTTCCCGGTCCGCATAGACGATGTTCTGGGCGGGGTGGGGAAACCCCGATACGGCGTCTACGAACTCCTTCCGGTTGCGGGCGCGGTTCAGGGCGTGGAGTGCGCCCGGCGCGTCGCCCCCGTCGAAGCCCACCCAGCGCAGCGACAGGGCGGCGGAAACCCCGGACAGGACCGGGGAGATGACGGGGCCGTGCGGCGTCTCCCACACCGGGAGCGTCTCCTCCTCCTTTCCCCGGACCCGGATCTTCTCGAGACGCTTCCTCATCGGAACCCATTTCCCGCGGAACATCACATGCTCCCCGTCCATCTTCTCGACGAAGAAATCCGCGTCGTCCAGCATCGCGTTGGTGAACCCCCAGGCAATGTCGGGATTGTGGCCGATCACCACACAGGGGGCGCCGGGGAAGGAGACCCCGTACACGTCCACCCCGGGGGCGACCAGGTGGATCTCGTACCAGAGAGAGGGGCAGGGAAGCAGAATGTGGGGGTCGTTCGCCAGGATGGGCAGCCCCGTCGCGCTTTTTTCCCCCGAGACGGCCCAGGCGTTGGAGCCTCCGGCACGGGGGAGAGCCCCCACCGACCTTCCAAGCGAAGCAAGCCCCTCGGAGAGGACCGACGGCGAAAGCCCCGAGGGCTTTGAGGCGACGAATCCCGGAGCGATGACGGGGGAACCGGGAATCACCTGTGGCATCAACTCGTCTGCCTTTTCCCCGGGAAGCTTTCCCCGTGCCTGGAAAAGCGTCGCTTCATCGCCCCACTGGGCGAGCCCGAACGACTTCAGCAGCCCGATTGCGGTGACGTCTTCGGGGGTGAACTCCCGCGGCGCGGACCGGAGGAGACGGTGTTCCACCGGCCAGGCGCCAAGCGACGCCATCGCCGCGTTCACGCCGTCGCAGTACGACCGCACAATCGCCTTCGACTTCTCCGGCAGGGAGGCGAAAAGACCCGGGGCCCGGGCGGAAAATCCCAGGTGCCGGAAGAGCCGGTCGGCGGGAAGCGCCTTTTCCCCGTAGATCTCCGCCAGCTCTCCCCGGGCCACCCTCCGCTCCATGTCCATCTGGAAGAGACGATCCTGGGCATGCACGAACCCCTGCGCGAAGTAGAGGTCGTGGTCGTTTTCCGCCGTGATGTGCGGGATCCCGTACGCGTCCCGGACGATTTCTACGGGTCCTAACAGGCCGGGGACGGCAAGAGATCCTTCCCGCTGCGGCACGCTCGTCCGGAAGAAGGACGAACAGGAGGCCAGAAGAAAAAGGGCCGCAACGAGAAGGCGCAATCCCCCTTTGCGGCAAGCCCCGGTGGAAAGATTCCCCCCCCTCATCGCTTCCCGAACACCCGGGCCTTTACGTTAGCCAGAACTTTTTCGAAGACCTCGCCCGTGTAAGTCCGGATGTGCCGGCGCATCTGGATGAGGTACCGCTCGATATCCCCCCAGTCCCGGACGATGATCCCCATCTGGTCCTGGTACGCCTTGTCGTACTCGGCCTGCATCCTGGCCTGGAGGTCTTCGCGCTTCCTCTTGTCGTCGGGGTACGCCTTCAGGGGGAGGAAATCGTATATCGGCTCGAAGATCCGGACATCGGTATCGTCCAGATGAAACAGTTCGATGTTGTCGATCATGATCACCTTTTTCCCGGGCGTCGCCACGTAGTGGCCGAACCGCAGGGCCGTCCCGAGGCAATCCCCCAGGGCGTCCTGCCTCGCCACCCCGTCCAGCCACCAGCTCCACTCCCGGAGGATCCGGGACGTCGTGATCCCTTCATCCAGATAGATGTTTACCCCCTCCTCCTTCGGTTTCAGGAGGACCTCCTCCCCCTGGGGAGTCAGGTGATACACGACGGGGAGAACCGGCAGGCCGATCAGTCCCGGCAACCCGCTGTGGATGTACTCCCCCAGGCACCCGAACCGCGAGAGGTACATGGAATGTTCCTTCCCCCCGGTGACGCGCACCGTGAAGAGCGTGTCCTTGTGCACTTTCTCCACGAGCTGGACGTCGATCACCTCGAAGTCGCTGGGGGCCTCCTCCGCCATGCGGGAGAGCAGCTGGAGGATCGCTTTTTTGAGCCCCGTGACCTTCATCTTGGAAGAGAGGACCTTCACCCGGGCTCCGTCCGGCATCAGCCGGATCGCCCCCCGGACCCAGTTGACGTAGGAATGGGAGATGCTGATCGGGAGCATGTCCGTGCAGGAGGGGTCGAGAAGCTCGTCGATCCTGACCTCCCACAGCGGAATGTGCATGGAGAGGAACTCCTGGGTATTTTCCACCCCGAGGATCTTCAGGATCTTCTCCCTGTCCTTGGTCTTTCTCTGGGAGGCGGAAATCTGGAAAAACCGGTTGAGGGCCCGCTCGTACTTCGCAAGATCGGCCTGGACGGCAGAACGCATCGGAAGCCCCTCCCGTCATGCAGAGAGTACGTTAGAATATCCGGGATGACACGATTATAGTAACATGCCGCTGGGATTATTATTCCCCCATTCCCCGGGACGCTGCAAATCCGACCGGCCGTCCCGGGGCAGACGGGATCCAACCCCAAGGAGGAGCCATGACGGAACTCCCCGAAAACTTCGACAAGATCGTGGAACAGTGCATCCTGATGGAGATCCAGGCGATGAACCTGTACATGAAGCTCGCCGGCCGCGTGAAGGACGAGGAGACGAGAAGCGTACTCCGGGATATCGCCGAGATGGAGGAGTCGCACGTGGGCCGCCTCGTGGAGATCTTCTCCGGGGCCAGGGAGGGGGCGGAGAAGTCCTTTTCCCATGTGGACGTCGTCAAGGCCTTCCAGCCGGAGGCGCTACGGATGCACAATGCCCGCCTGGCGGGGGCAGGCCTTTCCGATACGTCTCCCCTCGACGATTACCTCACCTTCGCGATCGTCGGCGAGTCGCACGCCCGCGTGCACTACGAACGACTCTCCGAGGAAGCCTCGGGGTCACTGGCGAAGGAGATCTTCCGGACCCTTTCCCGCGAGGAGGCCGACCACGAGGAGAGGCTGTCAAAAATCCAGCAATCGTTCCGGGAGAAAAGCTGACGGGGGGCTGCCCCCCTTATGCCCGCGCGGGCAGGCTAAACCTCGCCACCCACCCGGTTTCCCGGGATGATTTTCCCTAAAGTCCGGGGCGAGGCCTGCCGATAAATCCAACAGGAAAGAAAATAGCAAACGGTTGCCTCTTCTCCCCGGAGAGGCTTGCTCGCCCGCCACCCCCGCCTTTGGAACCGCGGGCGACTTTTAAGACCCCCCGGGGCTCCTGCCTCTGCCCCGGGGGGTCGCTTTTTTCGTCTGACCTACGCCCCCTTAGCCCCGTGCAGGGCCTCCCGGCTTGGCGGTTTTTGTGTTCCCCAACTGCTCCAGCACCAGCATGAGCGCCTGCGTGCCGTTGCGTCCCCCGCCGTTGGCCTGCAGGGCCACGTACATCTGGTGGACCAGCGCCAGGCCGGGGAGCATAAGTTTCATGCGCTTTGCCTCGTCCAGGGCGATTCCCATGTCCTTGACAAAGTGGTCAACGTAGAACCCGGGGTCGAAGTTCCGGTTCAGGATGCGGGGAGCCATGTTGTCCAACGCCCAGCAGGCTGCCGCGCCGCCGCGAATGCACGAGAGCATCACCGTAAGGTCCAGTCCCGCCTTGTGCCCGTAGATCAGGCTTTCGCAGACCCCGATCATCGTGCCGGCGACGACGATCTGATTGCACATCTTGGTGTGCTGCCCGGCGCCCGCTCCCCCCTGGTGCACGATCGTCTTTCCCAATGCCTGGAAGAGCGGCATGACGGCTTCCACCGCCTCCCGGTCTCCGCCCACCATGATGGACAGCCGCGCCTCGCGCGCACCGATGTCCCCGCCCGAAACCGGTGCGTCGACGCTGTGTGCATTCTTCAATTTTGCGGCGGCGTAAATCTTCTGGGCCAGGCTGGGCTCGGTCGTGGTCATGTCCACGAGGATGCTCCCTTTCTTCGCGCCGGAGAGGACCCCACGCTCCCCGAGATACACGTCCTCTACATCCGATGGAAAACCGACCATGGTAAACACGACATCCGACACTTCGGCAACCGCCCTGGGAGAATCGGCCCACACGGCTCCCTTCTCGAGCAGCGGCTTCGCCTTGTCTTTGGCCCGCGTGTAGACCGTCATGGAATACCCTTTGTCCATGATGTGCCCGCACATCGGGCCTCCCATGACGCCGGTGCCGATCCACCCGATCCGGGTTTTTCCGGGTTGCAATGTCAGCATTTCGGTTCCCCTCCTTCACGCCATGTTTGGATACGCGCCTGTTCGCGGAACGTTTTCCGCGAGGATCCCTTCCGAAGGAGCCCGCTTGCCCGGTCGTTTCGTTCCGCCCGGTCACGGCGGATGCGAACAGGTCGGACATCACCGGCTCTTTTTTCGTCAAGGGTTCCCCTGTTTTCCCCGCACTGGTCGGGGCGGAACGACGACCGCCTCGCCCTCGAGCACCACTTCCTCCCGCTGGTTGATGCACTGCGTCTTGAGCTTCAGTCGCTTCCCGGAGATCACCTCGGCGATCTCGGCGCGGGCCGTGATCTCGTCTCCGATCCTCACGGGGGCAAGGAAGGAAAGCGTCTGCGACAAATACAGGCACCCGGGCCCCGGAAGCTTCATCCCGATTACCGCGGAGATGAGTCCCGCCGTCAGGATCCCGTGGGCGATCCGCTCCCCGAACCGGGTCTTCGCCGCGAACTCCTCCGAGATGTGGACCGGGTTCCTGTCGCCGGTGACCTCCGCGAACAGGAGAATATCCTCCCCGGTGATAACCTTGGTCATTTCCGCCGACTGGCCCACCTCGTACATCACGATCCCCGTCACATTCTCTGGCATGTCTGTCTCCGGAATCCTTATTGTACTCGCAACGCCTCCCGGTTTCCCACTTCGAAGGGAAATCTCTCTTCCCGGAATGCGGGAGCACAAGGATCCGCTATAATGGCAGCGACCGAAAGAGCCGACCCGGGAGGGAAGAGATGCGCGGGCGCGGGGAAAGAGATGTGCGGGCCCTTCTGGAAGCGCACGGGGTCGACGGAGAGATCCGCACCTTCAAGGAGTCGACCCACAACGCGGCGCTGGCCGCACAGGAACTCGGGGTGGAGCTGGGGCAGATTGCCAACACGATCCTGCTCCTGGTCGACGCGGCACCCGTGATCGTGGTGATCTCCGGAGACCGGCGGATCGATTTCAAGAAGGTCAAGAACCTCCGGGGAGGAAAAAAGGTGAGGATGGCGGGCCCTGACGACGTGGTCGCCCATACGGGGTTCGCGGTCGGCGCCGTGTCGCCCGTTGCGCTTCCCCCCGGGCTTCCGGTCTACCTTGACTCCTCCCTGCGGCGATACGAGATGATCTACCCGGCCGCCGGGGAGACGAACAACATGTTCCAGACGACGCCCGCGGAGCTTGCCGCCCTCACCGGGGGCACGGAGTCCGACCTCGCCCGGTAGCGCCTACCCCTCCACCTTGAGGACGCGGATCAGCCGCGAGAGATAGGTCGGCTGCAGACCGAGCATCTCCGCCGCCTTCGTCTTGCTGCCCCCGGACTTGCGGATCGCCCGGAGGATGATCGCCCGCTTGTGGTCCCGGACCGATTCGTGGAATCTCATCTCCTCGGGCGTCGCCTCCCCCTCTTCCGTATCCGCCAGGGCGATGCAGAGGTCCGGCGGGGTGATCTCCTCGCCTTCCGAAAGCGCCACGGCCCTCCCCACGGCGTTTTCCAGTTCCCGGATGTTTCCCGGCCACGGATACCTTTCCAGGATCTCCGCCGTCTCCCGCGAGAGCCTCCTGCCGGTGATCTCCATCTCCGCGCAGGAGCGGGCAAGGAAATAGTCCGCCAGCGGGAGGATGTCTTCCCGCCGTGCTCGCAGGGAAGGGAGATGTACGGGAATGCCGTTGACCCGGTAGTAGAGGTCCTCCCGGAACCTGCCCTTCCCGGTCTCCTTCTTCAAGTCGCGGTTCGAGGCGCAGATGAAGCGGACGTCCGCGGTGAGCGTCTTTACCCCCCCCACGCGCTCGAATGCGCGATCCTGCAGGACCCGGAGGAGTTTCGCCTGCATGGAGAGGGGGACATCCCCGATCTCGTCAAGGAAGAAGGTCCCCTCGTCCGCCAGCTCGAACCGGCCCGGCTTCGAGGTGACCGCCCCGGTGAACGCCCCCTTTTCGTAGCCGAACACCTCCGCCTCCCACAGGGACGGCGGGATGGCGGCGCCGTTGATCTTGATGAACGGTCCTTTTCCGCGCCTGCTGATCCCGTGGATCGCCCGCGCAACGAGTTCTTTTCCCGTCCCCGTCTCCCCCGTAATCATCACCGAGAGCGGGGAGGCGGCCGCCTTCTCGATCACCTTGCGGATCTCCCGCCATGCCGGGGAGAAACCCACCATGCCGAACCACCCGCCGGTCTCCCCGCCGCCCGCACCCTCTCTCACGGATACGGCGGAAGTCCGAACGGCGTTCCCCACGACGCGCAGGAGTTCCGCCTCGTCGAACGGTTTCGAGATGTAATCGAAGGCCCCGGACCGGATCGCTTCCACCGCGTCGCCGATCGTCCCGTACGCCGTGATGAAAATGACCGGGACGTCGGGGCGCCGATCCCGCACGTGGCGGAAGAGGGCGAGCCCGTCCATCTTCGGCATCCGGATGTCCGTGATCAGGGCGTCGGGGCGGCGCTCGGCGAGCCACGCGGAGGCGGCCTCCCCGTCCGGGGCCTCCGCCACGTCGTACCCCTCGCGTACCAGCATCGCCCGCAGGACACGCCGCAGGTTCCGGTCGTCCTCCGCCACGAGAATCGTCGCCTTCACCCGTTTATCCCTCCGGCAGCTTCACCGTGAAGCGGCTCCCCTTCCCGGCTACGGTATGAAACGCAATGGACCCACCGTTCTCCTCCACGATCCTCCGGCAGATCGCCAGCCCCATCCCCACGCCCCGCTCCCTCGTGGTGAAAAAAGGACGGAAGAGATGTTTGCGGTCCGCATCCTCGATCCCCGTCCCGGCATCTTCGACGACGATCCTGCTCTCCGTCCCGTTGGAGGAAACACGGACCGTGAGGTCTCCTCCGTCGGGCATCGCCTCGACCGCATTCGTCAGCAGGTTGAATACCACCCTTTCGATCTCGGACGGATCGGCGGTAACCGTCGGGACCGGTTCCCCGACAAGAACGCGGGAGCGAATCCCGCTCATCCCGTTTCCCCTCTCCCGCGCAAGTCTGGCGACCGCCCTCTCCACGGGATCGCGCAGGGAGATCTTCTTGGGGGTGCGGCCTCCGGGCCTGGCGTACTCCAGGAACTCCGTCACGACGCCGTTCAGGCGGTCCGCCTCCTCGACGATGATGTCGAGAAACTCCCGGTCCCGGGCAGGCGCCTCGCGGGAGAGGAACTGGGCCGCCCCCTTGATCACCCCGGCCGGCGTGCGCACCTCGTGGGCCAGCCCCGCCGCGAGTTCGCCGACGGTGGCGAAATGTTCCTTCTTCTGGATCCTCTGCTTCTGGCGGATGTTCTCCGCCGCCAACCCGATCCCCTCCAGGAAGGGGATCAAAAGCTCCCGCTCCCGGAAGGAGGGCGTCTTCTCCTTCCAGAGGAACAGTGCAACCCCCACCAGCTTCCCCCGGAGAAAGATGGGAAAGGAGCCGTCCCAGGAGTCGTCCCAGATGGAGACGTCCGCCGCGCGCGAGCCCCCGTGCTCCATGAACTTGAGCACGGGGAACCGGGCGGAGAACCGCCCGAGCGAACGCAGATATTCTTCGGGACGGACCGGGAGCGTCCCGATCCCCTCGTCGGTGCCGCCTTCCGGTTGGATCCAGAGGGACGCGCGCTCGACGAAAGGCACCCGTCCGAGGGCCTCCTCCACGATCTGCGCAATCTCGCCAAGCGAGGCGGATTCGGGGATTTTCTTCGCGAAGTCGCCCAGTCCGGAGTGTATGGTACGCGACTCCCGGACGAGAAGGTCGGAAGATATCCCCCCGAGCCTGCGCATCAGCACAGGGTAGAAGGTGAGCAGGAAAAAGGAGATGAGGAAGGTTCCCGCCAGGGGGAACCAGAATTTCCGCCCGGACACGACCTCCAGGACACCGAACACGACGGCGAAGGCGAACACCTGGATGACCAGGATGATCGCCCTCCCCACGATGTCCGGAAACTCGAAGAAGTGGAGGTGGAGGATTCCCGTCGCCATGAAGTAGAAAAAGAGGAGGACCGCGAACGAGGCGAGCGGCGGGAAGGAAACTCCCGTCCCCGGGAGGAAGTTGAGAGGTGCGACGAGGCTTGCGATCCCCCCCCCGAAGAGCAGGAACTGGTACTTCTTCCGCTCGATCGAGGACGGATTCGCGCGGAACCCGTAACGGACCACGATGTAGAGGGAAAGCCCAAGATACGGATAGACGTACAGGAGCGCGCCAACGTTCCACCAGGGGGAAAAGAACAGCCGGTCGCTCACGACCGTGATCAGGAAGGCTGCGCTGATCCATATCCCGGCCACGAACGCGGTTCCGTGCCACCTCGGGGGGGTCCGCACCGCCGCACTGCTGTACCGCAGCACAAAGGGGGGGATGAACATCACCGCCGCCAGGGCGGCCCTGTGCCAGAACTCGGAGTCCAGGGTTTTCCAGAGGTACTCGGGGAAGCACCACAGGAAGATCAGGAACGACAGGCTCGCGAACGCCCGCGCCTCCGCGTCCTCCTTCGCCCACACGCGCAGATATCCCGCGATGGCAAGAGCCACCACCGCGGCAACCAGGCTGCCTTGTGCGTAGTAATCCACCTCCCGCAATCCCCTCCCGGAAAAAAACGGGCTATTGCAGGTATCTCCCTGAATAGCCCGAAACATCCTCCCGGCGTCTTACGATCCTTCGTTACTTAAGCCTCGCCTCGGCCGCCTTCCAGTCGATGTTCTTGAAGAAGGCCGCGATGTAGTCGGCCCTCTTCAGGCCGTAATCGGTCATGAAGGCGTGCTCGAAGACGTCCATGACGAGGATCGGAGCGGCGCCCGCGGGGTGCCCCACGTCGTGCTCGTTGACCCACTGGTTGAAAAGCCTCTTGGCCGAAGCATCATGGTAGAGGACGACCCAGCCGATCCCGCGCATTGCACCCACGGCCCGGAAATCGACCTCCCATTTCTCGACGCTGCCGAACTCCGCGGCAAGCGCCTTCCCGAGCTTCCCCCCCGCGTCCAGAGCTCCCTTGCTTCCCAGGTTCTCGAAGTAATATTCATGCAGGCGCATCCCGTTGAATTCCCAGCCCAGCCTCCTTTTCGTTTCCGCATACTCGTAGGTGCCCGTCTTCCCCTCCGAGAGCATCGCGGCCAGGGCGTCCAGAACCTTGTTCGTGTTCGTCACATATCCCTGGTACAGCGTGAAGTGGTTCTTCAAAAGGGTCTCGCTGAACCCTTCCATCCCGATGAGCTTCCCGTAGTCCTTCGCAACGTACGACATCGACAGCCTCCTTTCCTTGCACCACGCCATGAGTTTTCTGCAGCGGGAACACTGAAACCGGACCGCTTTTCATTTTGCCTCAAACAGGGGGGGGGAAGGGGGAATTTTTTAAAAAAGGCGAAGCGCCCGCCCGGGGGATCTCCCGGGCGGGCGCTTCAGGAATCACGCGCCCCGCGTGGATTCGCCTCCTCCGCGAAAGCGATGCCGGAATCGTCTACTTCTGCGCGCGCCTTTTGCGCCCCGCAGCGAGCTTCTCGGCGAGTCCGAGCTTCTGGGCGATCCTTTTCTTCGACTCGGAGTAGTTCCTGGCCACGAGAGGCGTCTTTGTGGGAACCTTGAACTTCTTCCGGTAATCCTTGGGAGTCAAATTGTGGCTTACCATAAGGTGCTTTTTCAGCGTGGTAAACCCTTTTCCGCATTCCATACAAAAGACCTGTTCGGCGCCGAACGCCGCATTCAGCGGTATCGCCGGCTTTACTTCCGCCGGATCGTCCCCTGCTGCCTCTCCCTCCACCCCGACCAGGCCATTCAACTTCCGGAACACATCCTGAATCTCGTCAAGAAGTTCTTCCCTGCTCATTTCATTAACAGACGCATGAGCAGAAACTATCTCGGTCGTCAACTCAACTAAAATTCTCTTGTCCATGGAAATACCTCCGAAGACGGGAATAATCTACATACTTCCAACTAAAAAAATCATTGTCAACCAAAAACGGGATATGTGCCAAAGAATGGGGGGTTCTCCAAATCAGGGCAAGACCTACAGAAAAGAGGAATCCACCCCACGAAAAGAGGGAAAAAAGAGGAATTCCCCGGGGAAAACCGGGGCTACGCTTTCTTCCGGCGCCGCTCCGTCACCGTGACCCCCCCGATGCCCCAGTTGTCGGTCTCGACCTCGTCGATGACCACCACGGTGGTTTCCGGGTTTTTCCCGAGGACGTCCACGAGCACCTGCGTCATGCGGCGGATCACCTCCACCTTCTGCTCCGCCGTGGCTCCCTCCCGCGTAATCCTGACGTTTACGTACGGCATCCCGACCTCCTTGCTTCTTCCTTACCCGTCAGAGGAAAAGGAGCAGTTCCCCTCCCCCGCGACGCAGGGCCTCAACCCGGATACGACAGACGGTTCCCGGACCAAAGGCAAGCAGCACGGGATCTCCGTGAGAAAGAAAGAACGATGCGATCGCGGCGATCGAGGGGAGGTGTCCAACGCACAACAGGCGTTCCGGTGAGGCGCACTCGGCAAGGAACGCGAGAAACGCCTCAGGGGTCGCGCCCGGGGACAGGGCCCCGGTTTCCGCGATCCTCCCGGCGGGATATCCCGCCGCTTCCCCCAGGATCGCTGCGGTCTGGAGCGCCCGCTTTTTCCCGCTCGCCGCCACCAGGTCGAAAGGCCCCATCCTTCCCGCGAGGGTTTTCGCAACCGCCGAGACGGCCCGTGCCCCTTCCGGGGAAAGCGGGCGCGCCGGGTCCACCCGCTCGGGCACCGCCTCCCCGTGTCGCACAAGCCACAGGTCCATCAGCATGGTCCTTCATTCTACACATGAAGACCCGGTTGTTCCATCGGCCGCCGGACCGAAGTAGAATACGCGAAAATCCCGCAGGGCATGGGTCAGCACCCCCCGATAAGGCGCCTCCGGGAAAAGGAAGAGCGGTTATCCCCTTGAACAGAACCTACGCCCCTGCCCCCGTCCTGGTCGCTTGCGCGCTTACGTTCGTCCTGTATCTGGGCGCTTACATGCGGCTGCCCCTGGTCCCCCTGTTCGCCAGCGACCTCGGGGCAACCACCGTCCAGGTCGGGATGATCAATGCCTGCTTCATGTTTGCCGCGGCAATTCTCTCGTTGCCGCTGGGACTGGTGTCCGACCGGCTCGGGCGCAAGCGTCTCATCGTGACCGGCATGGCGATCTCCGGGCTCACCTCGATTTCCCTTCTCCTGGTCCGCACCCCGTTCCAGGTAGGGGCGATCTATCTCTTTTCCGGGATCGGGCTGGCGTGCTTCTCTCCAGCCATGATGTCGTACGTCGGGGATGTCTCCCCGCCCCAGTCCCTCGGGAGGGCGTACGGCTGGTACACGTCCTCCCTCTATCTCGGGATGGCCGCGGGGCCTGGCCTGGGGGGTGCGATCGCAGCAGGGGGATTCCGGACGGCGTTTTTCTTCTCGGCGGCCGTCATCGCCGCGGGACTTCTCATGGGGGGGCCTCGCATGCCGACTCCTCCCGTGGTCATCCGGCCTGCGTCCCTTTCCCTCGCCGCGGATTTCCGGGAGATCGTCGGGAACCGGACCGTCCTTGCCTGCTGGATAGCCACCTTCTTCTCCACGTACGCGTGGGGGGCGCTGTTTGCCTTCTTTCCCCTCTATGCGCGCGAAGCGGGGATCTCTGTCACCCACACCGGGCTCATCTTCACCTGCCAGGCCGCCGCCAACGCGGTTTTTCGCATCCCGATCGGACACCTGTCGGATCGCACGGGGAAACGGGAACGGTATATCGTCGCGGGATGCCTTCTCTTTGCGCTGTGCATCGCCCTGGTCGGCGTGTTCCGGGACGCCGTTCCCCTGTATCTCCTCTTCGCCGGCATGGGGGGGGCCATGGCGGCGGCGTTTACGGCCATCGGCGCGGCTTTGTCGGAGGCGGTTCCCACCCGGGTCCGCGGGTTGGCCATGGGCGGCTATAACACATGCATCTATGGGGGGTTCGCGGTCTCCGCGGCGACCCTGGGCACGGTGATTACCCGTTTTGGATTTTCTGCCGGATTCGTTGTCGCCGGAGGAATGTGCGCCCTTTCGATCCTCGCGTTCGCCCTCCTTTTCCCGCAAACGGCAGCCCGCTGAACCACCCCGGCACACCCCCTGTGGAGAGATCCGCCCCAACACGCAAGGCACTTGATTCCACGCGTCGCTAATGAGATTCTCTATTTTGATATGGATCAAAAGTCCGAAGAGAAAACCTCCGTCGGCATCGGGCCGCTGGTCCAGGCACTCGCGAAGACGTACCACTGGGCAGGACTCTACGGGACGAACCACCCGGTTCTCGCCAAGCGTGTAGGAGAACTGCACGCAGCCCTT
>DAOUUI010000164.1 GCA_030668225.1 Deltaproteobacteria bacterium | reverse complement strand
GACACGGCCGCCTGGCCGCCTTCCGCGCCGGTTAACTGCCTACTTCTTCTGTGGAATAAACCGCTATTGCGTGGTGGTTGACAGGAGCCTGATCGAGGAAACCATCTTATCGGGAAACGGGAAGGGATACAAGAGACCGCGGTTCCACGGGAGATCCCGCGGAAGGAAAAGGATCATCCAATCCCCCTCCTCGTTCCCTCGGCGCGTGGAACGAAGCGCCTGGGTCCCCTACGAAATCTTCGTGAACTTCGACTTCTCCGCGCTGCAGACCGGGCACTTGTCCGGCGCATGCCCGTACACGGTATTCCCGCAGACCTCGCAGACGAAGATGTCCTGCCCGGCAAGGTCCTTTCCGTTCCTTATGCTTGCCAGCGCCTCCGCATAGAGGTTGTGGTGAATCTCCTCCACGGCCAGGGCGTTCCGGAATGAGACCACGGCGGGGATGTTTTTTTCCGCTTCCGCCTCTTTCACGAACCCCGGATACATCTCCTTGAATTCGTGCCCTTCCCCGTCGATGGCGGCCTGAAGGTTTCCCGTCGTGTCCTTCACTCCCCCCATCACGCGGAAGTGGGCGTGGGCGTGCACCGTCTCCGCGGCGGCCGCGGCGCGGAAAAGTTTCGCAACCTGGGGGTATCCGTCCGACTCCGCTTTCTTGGCAAAGGCCAGGTACATCCGGTTGGCCTGGCTCTCGCCTGCAAACGCCTCTTTCAGATTCTTCTCCGTTGTCATCCCTTCCTCCTTGTCATCCGATGATTCTTCGTACCCGGTTTCAAATGGTTTCGTCAAGGGGATTCTCATGGCGGAGGGACGGAAGGACCACCAGGGAACGGAGTCGGATATCGATAAAACGAACGAGTCTACCGGGCCAAAGCCCTGGCATCGAAGGCGAGCGGGTTGTCCGGGGGTTTCTCCCCCTTGAAGACGTGGAAGAGGACGGACCCGGAGTACCTTTGGGAGAGGCGGGCGGACCCTTCTACCATCGACCCGCTGGGCGATTCCGGGTACGATCCGGCAACGGGCGTTGACTGTATTTCGTTCTCCCCGCGAACCTCCCCACCGCTCACGATGAAGTAATCGTACCCTTCCTCCAGGGTGACAGACGCGGCCCTCTTAAGCAGGTGCAATCTCACCCCGTGCCGGGTCGTGCTCGCAAGCCCCTGGAGGTCGATCCGGTAGGCGGAATCCCCCACACGGGTCAGGGTATGGGATGTTGGAGGACCGGTCTCCTTCCAGAACGCGGGAGTAAAGGAGCACGCTGACAGGAAGACCCCCAGAGCGAGGGTGACGGCGGAAGTCAGGATCCGGTTCCTCTTCATTTCCTTTTGAGTATACAGAATCTTCCAGGAAATTCCGAACCGCCCCGTCTCGATACGGATTTCGACGGTCGTTCGGTTCGTAACGGGAAAGACAAGGGAGGCTTGACCATTGTCAAGCCCCCCCTTCCCTAACATCATGATGACCAAGGGAAATGGTTTACTTTGATTTTTTCGGAGTTCAGATCTTCAGCTATTTTTCTATAACGTTCCGGTTCCAGCGGACGGCGGTACGCCGTCAGCTGGAACCGGTTGTTCGCTGACCGTTTTTCTGCCGCCCTGTCAGAAGACCTCGAAGCCGTTTATGCTACGATCAGGCGAGGTCGAAACGGTCAAGGTTCATTACTTTTTTCCACACCTCCACAAAGTCGTGCAGGAACTTCTCCTGGGAGTCCTTACATCCGTAGACTTCCGCCAAGGCCCGGAGTTGGGAGTTCGAACCGAAGATGAGGTCGACACGGGTGCCGGTCCACTTGAGCTCGCCTGTTGCGCGATCACGCCCCTCGAAAACGTCGTCGGCTTCCGAGGCCGCCTTCCACGTGGTGCCCATGTCGAGTAGATTCACGAAAAAGTCATTGGTGAGCGTTTCTGGCCGCTTGGTGAAGACGCCGTGTTGGGACTGTCCGAAGTTGGCATTCAAGACGCGCATACCGCCAACGAGAACCGTCATCTCAGGTGCGGTCAGCGTCAGTAATTGCGCCCGATCAACCAACAGCTCCTCTGCCGATACGGTGTATTTGGTTTTGAGGTAGTTACGGAATCCGTCTGCAGCCGGCTCGAGTACGGCTAACGCCTCCACGTCGGTTTGCTCCTGCGACGCATCCGTGCGTCCCGGCGTGAAGGGAACGGTCACGTCGTGGCCGGCATTCTTCGCAGCTTGTTCGACACCTGCGCATCCGCCCAGAACAATCAAGTCGGCGAGCGAAACCATCTTCCCGCCTGACTGCGCGCTGTTGAACTCCTTTTGGATTCCCTCAAGGGTCTGCAGCACAGTCTTCAGTTGGGCAGGCTGGTTAACGTCCCAATCCTTCTGCGGCGCGAGACGGATGCGCGCGCCGTTCGCCCCACCGCGCTTGTCAGAGCCGCGGAACGTGGATGCCGTTGCCCAAGCCGTCGAGACCAGTTGGGAGACAGACAGCCCCGAAGCGAGGATTTTGCCCTTGAGGGCAGCGATGTCCTTCTCGTCAATCAATTTATGAGTGACCGCGGGGACGGGGTCTTGCCACAGGAGCTGTTCTTCAGGCACTTCCGAACCGAGATAGCGCGAGCGCGGTCCCATGTCACGGTGGGTCAGCTTGAACCACGCGCGGGCGAAGGCATCCGCGAACTCTTCCGGGTTCTTGTGGAAGCGCCGCGAGATCGGCTCGTAGATCGGATCGAAACGAAGGGAGAGGTCCGCCGTGGTCATCATCGGCCGGTGCTTCTTCGACGGGTCGTGCGCGTCAACCACCATGTCCTCTTCGGCCACGTCCTTGGCCAGCCACTGATGCGCGCCGGCCGGGCTCTTAACCAGCTCCCACTCGTATTTGAACAGCACGTTCAGATAGCCCATGTCCCATTTGGTCGGGTGCGGTTTCCATGCGCCCTCGATGCCGCTGCTGATCGTATCGCCGCCTTTGCCGCTGCCGAAGCTGCTCTTCCAGCCGAGTCCCTGCTCCTCGATGGCGGCGGCCTCAGGTTCCGGACCGACAAGCGCCGCATCACCCGCGCCATGACACTTGCCGAAGGTGTGCCCGCCAGCGACGAGCGCGACGGTCTCTTCGTCGTTCATGGCCATGCGTGCGAAGGTCTCTCGAACGTCACGGCCGGAGGCGACCGGATCCGGGTTGCCGTTCGGGCCTTCCGGGTTCACGTAGATCAGGCCCATCTGCACGGCGGCGAGAGGATTCTCGAGTTTCCGGTCACCTGTGTAGCGCTTGTCTCCAAGCCACGTGTCCTCAGCCCCCCAGTAAATGTCTTCTTCGGGCTCCCAGACGTCTTCGCGCCCGCCGCCGAAGCCGAACGTCTTAAAGCCCATCGACTCCAGGGCGCAGTTGCCGGTGAGGATCATCAGGTCGGCCCAGGAAATTTTCCTGCCGTATTTCTGCTTGATCGGCCAGAGCAGACGGCGCGCCTTGTCGAGGTTCACGTTGTCGGGCCAGCTGTTAAGCGGCGCCAGACGCTGGTTGCCGGACCCCGCGCCCCCGCGGCCGTCGCCCATGCGGTATG
>DAOUUI010000181.1 GCA_030668225.1 Deltaproteobacteria bacterium | reverse complement strand
TCTTTTGACTCGGCGGTCGCGTCGAAGGGTGCGAGGGCAGCCGCCACGACGAGGGTCAGTACGCAACCCAGGACACGGAACCAGGTACGGGTGATGAGTCGGGATTTCGTTAGTTGTTTCATGATGGGCCCCCTTCGGTTTTCGGGATTTAGAACTGGTCGTAGATCAGTAAAACATCCTAAATGACCTTACCGTGTTGAGTCAACACCAAACAATCCGACCCTTGTAATTTCCGGATATACGGGTACTATTGTCGTGAGACCGTCGTAGATATCTTCAAGGAAAACAAAGAAGAACGGACTTTTTAGGTACCGAGGCCCATCATCCCCGGATCGCGCCGGATTCCCTATGAAACTGCTGCATGTCCATAGAAGTCCCGCACTCTCCCAGACGAAGAAGGACGGGCTTCTCTCCTTCGCCAGGAAGAACGTTTCCCCGCACATAAAAGGGATCGAAACGGAGTACTGCTACAACATCGAGGCGTCTTCGCCCTTAAACGATGCGGAGCTCGACGTGCTCCGGTGGCTTCTGGCCGAAACGTTCGAGCCGGACCGGTTTGCTCCCGGAAGTCTCCTTGCGCCGGACCAGGTCCTCGAAGCGGGCCCGCGGATGAACTTCACGACGGCGTGGTCGACCAATGCCGTATCCGTGTGCCGGGCATGCGGCCTGGACAAAATCAAAAGGATCGAACGGTCGAGAAAATTCAAGCTCCTGTCCGATGCAAAGCTTGGCCAGGACAAGCGGGACAAATTCCTGTCCGAAGTCCACGACCGGATGACGGAATGCCCCTACCCGCAACCCCTGTCCACCTTCGAGACGGGAATCAGGCCGGAACCCCACCAAACCGTCCCGCTCATCGAAGAAGGGATCCAGGCTCTTCAAGCGATCAACGCGGAGCTGGGGCTGGGATTGGACGCCTGGGACATCGAGTACTACTACGACCTCTTCGTGAAAGACCTCAAGCGCAACCCCACCGACGTGGAGTGCTTCGATCTTTCCCAGTCCAACAGCGAGCACTCGCGCCACTGGTTCTTCAAGGGGAAACTGGTGGTCGAAGGGAAAGAGATCCCGGATACCCTGATGCGGATCGTCAAGGCGCCCCTTGAAGGCTACCCGGGAAACAGCGTGATCGCCTTCCGGGACAACTCGAGCGCGATCAAGGGATACCGGATCCGGACGATCCTCCCCGAACGGCCTGGAACGTGCACACGGCTTTCCCCCGCGAACCCGACATACCACCTCACCTTCACGGCGGAGACGCACAACTTCCCAAGCGGCGTCGCCCCGTTCCCCGGGGCCGAGACGGGCACGGGGGGAAGGATCCGGGACGTCCAGGCCGTGGGACGGGGGGGACTCGTCGTCGCGGGGACCGCCGCCTACTGCGTCGGGAACCTGCAGATCCCCGGCTACCGTCTCCCCTGGGAGGACCCCTCCTTCGAGTATCCGGGCAACCTCGCCACGCCGCTGTCGATCGAGATCGAGGCCTCCAACGGCGCCTCCGACTACGGGAACAAGTTCGGCGAGCCGGTCATCCAGGGCGTGACCCGCTCGTTCGGCTTGCGGCTCCCGGACGGGGAACGCTGGGAATGGATCAAGCCGATCATGTTCACGGGCGGAATCGGGCAGATGGATTCCCGGCACGTGGAAAAGGGGCTGCCGGAGCCAGGGATGCTGGTCACGAAGATCGGAGGGCCCGCCTACCGGATCGGCATGGGAGGCGGGGCGGCGTCGAGCATGATCCAGGGCGAAAACATCGCGGAGCTCGATTTCAACGCCGTACAGCGCGGCGACGCCGAGATGGAACAGAAGATGAACCGGGTCATCCGCGCCTGCGTCGAGATGGGAGAGGAAAATCCCATCATCGCCATCCACGACCAGGGCGCGGGGGGGAACTGCAACGTCGTCAAGGAGATCATCTACCCTGCGGGGGCAAGGATCGACGTCAGGAAGATCCAGAGCGGGGACGACACTCTTTCCGTCCTCGAGCTGTGGGGCGGCGAATACCAGGAGCAGAACGCTCTCCTCATCCGGCCCGAAAAAGCCGACCTGTTCGAGGAGATGTGCTGGAGGGAGAAGGTCCCCTGCTCTTGCATCGGGCGGATCACGGGGGACGGCCGGATCGTTTTGTTCGACGAGAACGACGGGAGCACGCCGGTCGACCTCGACCTGGAAAAGATCCTGGGCGACATGCCGCAGAAGACGTTCCGCCTCAGCCGGATCCCGCCGGCCTTGCTTCCCCTGAAACTTCCCCGGAACGGTAGCGTCCGGGATGCGCTTGCCCGGACTTTAAGGCTTGTCTCCGTCGGGTCGAAGCGGTTCCTGACGAACAAGGTCGACAGGAGCGTAACGGGCCTTGTCGCAAGACAGCAGTGTGCGGGGCCTTTGCAGCTCACCGTGTCGGATGTCGCCGTAATCGCCCAGAGCCACTTCGGTCTCACAGGGGCGGCCATCTCGATCGGCGAGCAGCCGGTAAAGACGCTCATCGACCCGGCCGCAATGGCAAGGCTCTCCGTGGGAGAGGCGCTGACCAACCTCGTGTGGGCGAAGATCACGAAACTGGAAGACGTGAAATGCTCCGGGAACTGGATGTGGGCCGCGAAGCTCCCCGGGGAAGGGGCGAAGCTCTACGATGCAGCCGTTGCGCTTCGGGACATCATGCTCACGTTAAGGATCGCGATCGACGGGGGAAAAGACAGTCTCTCGATGGCGGCGAAGGTCGGCTCCGGGGAAACGGGCGAGACGGTGAAATCCCCCGGGACGCTCATGATCTCGGCCTATGCCCCGTGCCCGGACGTAACGAAAGTGGTGACGCCTGACGTCAAGAGGCCGGGGAAGAGCCGTCTCCTTTTCATCGACCTCGGGGGCGGCAGGAACCGGCTCGGCGGATCGGCGCTTGCGCAGGTGTACGGCCAGGTAGGCGACCAGTCCCCCGATGTGGATGACCCGAAACT
>DAOUUI010000128.1 GCA_030668225.1 Deltaproteobacteria bacterium | reverse complement strand
TACGTCGACAAGTTGCTGTTCAATGAGCTTTACGGGGTCGGATACGAGGAGGCGTTCCGGGAGCCGGAGAGGATCGAGGCGGTGACCCTCGAAGAGGTAAACCGTGCTGCCGCGAAGGTCTTGCGCACCGACCGCTACACCATCGCCATCCTCGGGGGAAAAAAGTAAGGATCTTACGGATTCCGCCCGGGGTGGGCGATGCGCTCACAACGTCATGCAACAATAAGGGGCGTAATGATCGTATCCCTTGACGGTGCATAATGTTGCATACTGTGTTGCGCGACCTTTATTCCCGCTTTCCAAATCGCTCGGCCATTGCAGCTAACTTCCCATGAAATATAGGTAATAATACGGGCCAGAGATTTGTTCGGCCTGTGGCATCCTCCTTGCCTTGGGGTTAAAGATCCTACTGCCGGAATTGCGGCAGGAATGCCGGAACCGGCGGGGAAGGGGAAAAAATGATGGGCAGACCGGAACAGTCTCTGCATCCGACCTCTCTTTTCCATGTCGCCATACTTCTTCTTGCCTGGTCGGTCATAGGTTCTTCCAATGCGTTCGGGGGTGACGCGGTCGATTTCCCCGGAGCGGTCGAACGGGCCTTGCGGAACAATGCGGCCGTGTCGGCCGCAGGGTACGAGTGGACCTCCGCGCAGAAAGGGGCGGAGGACGCACGGGGGGACTACCTCCCGAACCTTTCCCTTGAGGGACGCTTCGTGCGCACGAGCGTGCCGGCGGAGGTATTCGCGCTGAAGCTGAACCAGAAACGGCTGCTCGACTCCGATTTCTCCGATGTAAGCAACTTCAACGAGCCCTCCCCGGTCAATGACTTCATCACGTTGTTCAAGCTCGAGCAGCCGATCTTCGCGCCCCGGGCGTATCACGGCATAAAAATGGCGAACCGCGAGGCGGAGGCGACCGGCTTCGACGTGTCACGGAAGAAAGAGGAGGCTGTCTTCCGGGTCCTCACGGCGTATCTCCGCGTGCTGACGGCGAAGGAATACATCCGTGTGGCGGAGCAGGGGTTGTCCGACGCCCGGGAGAACCTCCGCATCGCGGAGGTCATGGAAAAGGCCGGCATGGGGCGTATTTCCGACGTGCTGCGTGGCAAGGTGTTTCTTGCCACGGCGGAGAGCGGCAAGGTGACGGCGGAAAGCCGCCTCGCCTTGGCGCAGGCGGCTCTGGGGCTTGCGATGGGAGAACATAAAGGGGCACGGATGGATGCGTCCGCCCCGGTTCCGTCCCTGCCGGAATCCGGAACGCTCGAGGAGAGGATCGCGGCGGTCGGTGCCAACCGTCTTGACCTCCGCGCGTTCTCCCTTAGGCTCGAGAATGCGGACACCAACGTGACTCTTCGGAAATCGGACTATCTTCCCACGGTGGGGGTGATGGGCACCTACCGGATCGACGGGCAGGACGGGACCTTCTCTCCCGACAACCACACCTGGAATATCGGTGTTGGCCTGACGTGGAACCTGTTCGACGGGTTGAGTCGGGAGGCCGAGGTGGGGAAGGCCTCCGCGGAAAGGGGGAAGGTGAGGGAGTACTACCGCGGGGCGGAGGATTTCGCTGCGTTCGAGGTGACCCGGGCGTACCTCGCTGTGGAGGAGTCTTCCCGCCGCGTGGAGATCGCCCGGGCCGCGGTTGCCGCGGCGGAGGAGGGGACGCGGCTCGTCAAGGCGAGGTATGAGAACCAGCTGGAGCGGATGATCGACCTGCTGGATGTGCAAACCGCGCAAAACGCCGCCCGGGCCGACCTGGTCAGGGCGGAGAACGACCTGCTGCAGTCCCGGGCGCAGCTCGAGTACGCCTCCGGAGGGCTGCTGTCGTGGGCGCTGCCCGGATCGTAGGGCAGCCGGTGAAAGGGGAGAGGACGATGACGCACACGAAACACCGCGCGGAAGGGATCCGCCGACTTGCGAGTGGTCTCGCGGTTCACGGGTCCCGGATACTCCTCCTCGCCGCGGTCGCCGGCCTGGTAGTCGGGTGCGGCGAAAAGGGAAAGCACGGGGCCTCCGCGGAGAGGCATCTGGTGACCGGCGTGGAGGTCGTCACCGTGGGAGCCGGCCCCCGGGAGAGGATTGCCGAGGTGGTCGGGACGGTCCGCGCGAAAAAGATCGCCGCCGTGGCCTCCCAGGTGATGGGGAGGGTCACCTCCTTTCGGGTTTCAGAGGGGACAAGGGTTGAGAGAGGGGCGGTCCTGGCGACGATCGACGACACGGCGATCCGGGCCCAGCTTGCGGCCGCCGAGGCGATGGTCGCCGAAGCAGAGGCTGGTGGCGAGGAGGTCTTGCGGGCCATCGCGCAGGCGGAGGCGGGCAAGGTGCTCGCCGAGAAAACGTACGAGCGGTTCCGGATGCTGCACGAGGAGAAGGTCGTCACCCCGCAGGAGTTCGACGAGGTCGAGGTCCGACGGACGGTGGCGGTCAAGGAGTACGAGCGGGCGCTTAACAGGCGGGCCCAGCTGACCGCGAAGACCGCCCAGGCGAAGGCACAGGCCGACGCGGCGCGGGCGATGCTCTCCTACACCCTCGTGACGGCGCCCTTTGCCGGGATCGTCACCGAAAAGAAGGTCGACGCCGGTTCTATGGCCGTACCCGGGGTGCCCATCGTGGTCCTGGAGGACACGAGACTCTACCACATCGAAGCTTCCTTGCCGGAGACCTACCTTGACACGTTGAAAGTAGGCAGCCGGGTTCGGATCGTTCTCGATGGGGGGGCAGGCAGGGAATTGGACGGGACGGTGTCGGAAGTGGTGCCGGTGGTGGACCCGGCGAGTCGGACATTTACCGTCAAGGTGGACCTTCCCCGGGGAGCGGAGCTGCGCACGGGGATGTTCGGGCGGGTTCTGTTCCCTGTCGGGACGGATACGATCCTGGTCGTCCCGCGGAGGGCGATCTCGCACGTGGGCGGCTATGACGCGGTGTACACCGTCACGGCGGACAACGTGGCGCGACTGGTGATGGTGACGACCGGCAAGGCGTTCGGGGACGGGGTGGAGATCCTTTCAGGGATCGAGCCGGGCGCGCGCGTTGCGATCTCCCCCCTGGAAAAGCTCGTGGACGGGGCCCGGGTGGAGGTCGGGAAGTGACGGAAAAAGGGCGAGGGATCGCGGGTCGGATCGCCTCTGCTTTCATCAACTCCCGGCTGACGCCGCTCATCGTCCTCGCATCGATGTTCCTCGGTGTGGGCGCCGTGGTTCTCCTCCCCCGGGAGGAAGAACCGCAGATTATCGTGCCCATGATCGACGTGTTCGTGCAGATGCCCGGGGCGTCGGCCAGGGAGGTGGAGGAGCGGGTCACCAAGCCCATGGAGAAGCTCCTCTGGGAGATCCCCGGAGTGGAGTACATCTACTCCACCTCGGCTCCGGGCCAGTCCATGGCGATCGTCCGGTTCAAGGTGGGCGAGGACGAGGAAAAAAGTATCGTCCGCCTGAACCAGAAGATGTTCGCCAATTTCGACCTCATCCCTCCCGGGGCGAGCATGCCCCTCGTCAAGCCCCGGTCCATCGACGACGTCCCCATTCTTGCCCTCACGCTATCCAGCGACCGGTACGACCACTACGCCCTGCGCCGGGTGGCGGCGGAGCTCCACGATCAGATCAAGACGATTCCCGATGTTTCGGAGGTCAGGGTCATCGGGGGGCGACGCCGCCAGGTCCGGGTGGTACTGGATCCGGCGCGGCTGGCGGCAAGAGGAATCGCCCCGGTGTCCCTGGTGCCGATGCTCGCATCCGCCAACCGGCAGTTCCAGTCGGGAAGCTTCTCGTCCGGAAACCGGGAGTTCCTGGTGGAGGCAGGGTCATTCCTGCACAACGCCTTGGACGTGGGGCGCGTCGTGGTGGGGGCCGCGGGTGGGCGGCCCGTGTACCTCAGGGACGTGGCGCAGATCGTGGACGGGCCGGAAGAAGCCACGGACTACGTTCTCTTCGGCCTGGGACCGGCCGCGCAGGGGAAGGCGTTCGCCCCCGAACCGGCCGTGACCATCTCGATCGCCAAGCGAAAGGGCACCAACGCGATCGCGATCGCCGAGAATGTGATCAGGAAAGTCGAGGAGATCCGGGGACGAACGATCCCGGACGGGATTCGCCTGACCGTCACCCGGAACTACGGCGAGACGGCGGCGGAGAAGTCCAACGAGCTGCTCCTCCACATGCTGATCGCCATCATCTCGGTGTCGATTCTCATCTGGTTCACCCTGGGGATGCGGGAGTCAGGGATCGTGGCCACCGCCATTCCCGTGACGCTGGCGCTCACCCTGTCGGTCTTCTATCTGACCGGCTACACCCTCAATCGGGTGACCCTGTTCGCCCTCATCTTCTCCATCGGAATCCTGGTGGACGATGCCATCGTCGTGGTGGAGAACATCGTCCGCCACTACCGGCTTCCCTCGAACCGTGACCGGTCCGTCGCCGAGATCGCCGTGGAGGCGGTGGACGAGGTGGGCAATCCCACGATTCTCGCCACCTTCGCGGTGATCGCCGCCATTCTCCCCATGGCGTTCGTACGCGGGCTCATGGGCCCCTACATGCGTCCCATTCCCGTAGGTGCGACGGCGGCCATGCTCTTCTCGCTCCTCGTGGCCTTCGTCGTCACGCCATGGGCGAGCGTCCGGCTTCTTTCCCGGGAGGGCGGGGCGCACGACGGTGGGGAGGGGTGGACCACCCGTCTTTATCGGAATTTCATGGACCGGCTCCTCCACCAACCCGTGTGGCGGTACGGATTCCTGCTCCTCGTCGTCTTTCTCCTCCTGGGGGCGATGTCCCTTTTCGCGTTCAAGGTCGTGAAGGTGAAGATGCTCCCCTTCGACAACAAGAGCGAGTTCCAGGTGGTGATCGACATGCCG